>CAYRLP010000109.1:0-7745 GCA_964424935.1 uncultured Bacteroides sp. | reverse complement strand
GCGCTGGAGAGCCTTCCGGAAAAGCATGTGGATACTGGAATGGGTTTCGAACGGCTCTGCATGGCCATGCAGGGAAAGCAATCCAGCTATGATACCGACCTTTTCCAGCCGGTGATCGGTGAGATCGCCAGCCTGTCGGGCATCCGTTACGGATCTGATCATTCCGGCGATGTGGCCATGCGGGTGGTGACCGACCACCTGAGAGCCGTGGCATTTGCCATCGCCGACGGACAGCTTCCTTCCAATAACAAAGCAGGATACGTGATCCGCAGGATCCTTCGAAGGGCCGTCCGGTACGGTTTTACCTACCTGGGCCGGAAAGATCCCTTCATGCATACCCTGGTACCGACCCTGATACACAGCATGGGCGGGGCTTTCCCCGAACTGGAGGCCCAACAGGAACTGACACAGCGGGTGGTCCGGGAAGAGGAACATTCCTTCCTCTCGACCCTGGAAACAGGGATGGGTCTTCTGGACCGGCTGGTGGTGAGGGCCAGGGCAGAGAAGCAGGAGACCATCCCGGGTAAAGAAGCCTTTACCCTTTATGATACCTTTGGTTTCCCCCTGGACCTGACCGAACTGATCCTCTCCGAGCAGGGACTGAAGGTAAACCTCAGGGAGTTCCAGGAAGAAATGGACCAGCAAAAAAACCGGTCCAGAAAAGCGGCGGAGACCGAGTCGGGCGACTGGACGGTTCTGGCGGACGATCAGAACGGAGAATTTGTGGGGTACGAGTCGATTGCCACCGATGTACGGATTACGCGCTACCGGAAGGTGGTTTCCAAAAAGCGGGAATTGTACCACCTGGTCTTCAACCGGACTCCTTTCTATCCCGAGAGCGGGGGCCAGGTGGGCGATCGCGGGAGCATCGAAAACCAGAAGGAGAAGGTGGAAATCATCGATACCCGGAAGGAAAATGAACTGATCATCCATGTGGCCACCAGACTGCCTGAGGATCCGGGCGCCAGCTTTACCGCAAACGTGGACCTGAACCGGAGGATAAGGACAGCCAACAACCATACGGCCACCCACCTGTTGCACCATGCACTCAGGGAGGTCCTGGGCAAACATGTGGAGCAAAAGGGCTCGCTGGTGGACCCGGACTACCTTCGCTTTGATTTCAGCCATTTCAGGAAGATAAGCGACGAGGAGCTTCGGAAGGTGGAACACCTGGTCAATCAGATGATCCGCCAGAACAGTCCCATGGAGGAACACCGTGCGGTTCCCAGGGCCCGTGCGGAGGAGATGGGGGCCCTGGCCCTGTTCGGGGAAAAGTACGGGGATGCGGTCCGGGTGATCAAATTCGGCGATTCGGTGGAGCTCTGCGGGGGAACCCACGTGGCAGCCACCGGTCAGATCGGTATTTTCAGGATTCTCAGGGAATCCTCCATTGCCGCCGGTGTCCGGCGCATTGAGGCCGTGACCGGCGAAGTGGCTGAACGGTACATCGATGAGCACATGGACATCGTCAGGCAGATCGCTGCCTCCTTTGAGAACCAGAAGGACCTGGTGAAGGCGGTCAAATCAGTTCTTGATGAACACAGCGTCCTGACCAGACAGGTGGACAAATTCCAGCAAAACATGCTGGGCATCCTGATGAAGAACCTGGAAAACCAGATAGAACGTATTGGTGATATTGCCCTGATAAATGCCAGAGTTGAACTGGAAAGCCCTGCCCTGATGAGGGATCTGGCCTTCCGGGTGCGGTCCAGATTCCCCAATACCTGCCTTCTCCTGGGTGCAGAGATCGAGGGGAAGGCACACCTGGCCTTTATGCTGGCTGATACAGCCATTCAGAGCTACGGATTGAGTGCCTCTACCCTGATCCGGGAGGTAAGCAAGGAGATCCAGGGCGGAGGGGGCGGCCAGCCCTTCTTTGCCACAGCCGGCGGTAAAAATCCCAAAGGGATCGATGCGGCCCTGACACATGCCACCAGGATTATTAAAGAGACCGCTGGATAAGTCCCGGTAAAACCCCGGTCATCAGGAGCGGGCCGGCCCCTTCCGGCTTGTCACAAGCAGGGCCAGAAACATAATGGCCCCGTTTACCATCAGCAGTTCAAATCCGAACTGATACCCGTTGAAGAGCTCCTCCGAAAACCGGCTCAGCAGAAAGGAGAGCAGCGGCGACAGTAGGGCCAGCAGGGGTACCAGCCGGTCGCGAACCTGCAGGCGGGTAAACAGGCCGAAGGCATAAAGTCCCAGCAGGGGGCCATAGGTATACCCGGCGACCCGGAAGATGGCCGCGATCACGCTTTCATCATTGATCAGGCGGAACAGCATGATGACGCCTCCCAGCACCAGTGATATGGCCAGGTGGACCCTCCGGCGTGTCCGGGTCAGTTTCCCTTCCTCCAGGTGCTGTGCTTCCAGGATGTCCACCGTAAAGGAGGTGGTCAGTGCGGTCAGCGCCGAATCCGCGCTGGAATAGGCAGCAGCGACCAGTCCCACGATAAAAAAGATGCCCACCACCTGGGCCAGATACCCGCCTGTGGCCACCAGGGGAAAGAAATTATCCGTGGTTTCCGGGACGGGGATCCCCCGGAATAGGGCAAACTGGATGAGCACGGCCCCCAGGAAAAGAAATACCAGGTTGACAGGCACCAGGGAGATACTCATCAGGTACATGTTCTTTTTTGCCTCTCTGATATTCCTGCAGCTCAGGTTTTTCTGCATCATGTCCTGGTCCAGTCCGGTCATCACGATGGTGATGAAGGCGCCGCTGAGAAAATGCTTGATGAAATGGTTCTCCTTCCGGAAGCTGTCAAAGACCCAGATTTTTGCATCTCCGCCGGCCACCACCCGGTCGATCATGTCCCCCAGGGACAGGTCCATGGAGCGGGTGACCAGCAGGATGGTGACCACCACGGCCACGAGCATGCTGAAGGTCTGCAGGGTATCGGTCCAGATGATGGTCTTGATCCCCCCCCGGAAGGTGTAGAGCCAGATCAGGGCGATGGTCGCCAGGACGGTCACAAAGAAGGGGATGTTCCAGGGATCGAACACCGTCAGCTGCAGCACCGTCGCCACCAGGAAGAGCCTGAACGAGGCCCCGATGATCCGGGACAGCAGAAAGAAAGAGGCGCCGGTCTTGTAGGAGGATCTGCCGAACCGTTTTTCCAGGTAGGTGTAAATACTGGTCAGCTGCATCCGGTAATAAAGGGGCATCAGCAGGTTGCCGATCACCGCATAACCGAGCAGGTATCCGAGCACCATCTGCATGTAGGAGAACTGGCTGTCCACCACCCAGCCCGGTACCGAGATAAAAGTGACTCCCGAAAGCGAAGCCCCGATCATGCCGAACGCAACCACGTACCAGGGGGACTTGCGTTCCCCCAGGAAAAAGGCCTCATTTCCGGCGTGACGCGAAGAAACCCAGGAAATGCCAATCAGAATCAGGAAATAGGCCAGGATAATGGATATGATCAGTGTGGCTGACAAGGAATGGTGTTCGGGCTTAGCTGTGGCAAATTTGAATAAATTCGCACGAAGATGAAAATTATAAGTGCTATTTTTGAACTCACATGCAAAGCTACTCATCAAAATTACTGGAAGAAGCGGTGGAGGAGTTCTCCAAGCTTCCGGGGATCGGGAGGAAGACTGCCCTGAGGCTTGTCCTTCATCTGCTGAAACAGGAGGACCGTGACGTGGAACATTTCGGCCAGTCCATCCTCCGTATGAAAAAAGAGATTGTCACCTGCAGGGAATGCCACAACATTTCGGATCAGGAGCTTTGCCATATTTGCTCGGATCCCTACCGGGACAAACAGCTGGTCTGTGTGGTGGAATCCATCCGCGACGTGATGTCCGTGGAAAACACCCAGCAGTATAACGGGGTTTACCATGTGCTGGGCGGAATCATATCGCCCATGGATGGGATCGGACCGGCCGACCTGACCATTGCATCCCTGGAGGAGAAGGTGAAAAAAGGCACGTGCAGGGAAGTGATCCTGGCACTGAGCACCACCATGGAGGGGGATACCACCAATTTCTACATCTACCGGAGGCTCCAGGAATATCCGGTGCGCATTACCACACTTGCCCGGGGTGTGGCCATCGGTGATGACCTGGAATATGCGGATGAGGTCACACTGGGGCGTTCCCTGCTGAACCGGACCCCCTTTTAGGAAACATTTAAAAACCACAAACATGGAACTTAAGAAAAACCAGTATACCATCGATGGGATCCGCGTAACCGACCTGGCCCGCAGGCACGGGTCACCCCTCTACATCTACGACACTTCTGTGATGATCCGTCAGTTTGAACGGATGACCCGGGCTTTTTCAGGTGCCAGGGTAAAAATCAACTATGCCTGCAAGGCCCTGACCAATATCAACGTGCTTAAACTGTTCCGCGGGCTCGGATCCGGTCTGGATGCAGTATCGGTCCAGGAAGTGGAGCTGGGATTAAAAGCCGGATTTGCCCCCCGGGATATCCTCTATACGCCCAATTGCGTATCCATCGAAGAGATCGAGGAGGTGGTGGACATGGGCGTAGGGATCAACATTGATAACATCGCGATCCTGGAGGAGTTCGGGCACAAGCACGGGGATGCGATTCCGGTATGCATCCGCATCAATCCGCATGTTCTTGCCGGAGGAAACCATAAGATCTCCACGGGACACATTGATTCTAAATTTGGGATCTCCATCTACCAGCTGCCCCATGTGCACCGGATTGTGGAGACCAACCGGATGAAGGTCGAAGGGATCCATATGCATACAGGATCGGATATCCTGGATGTGGAAGTGTTTCTAAGGGCCACGGAGATCATGTTTGAAACGGCCAGCCAGTTTAAGGAACTCGACTACATTGACTTTGGAAGCGGTTTCAAAGTTTCCTACCGGGCCGACGATATTTCCACCGATGTGGAGGAACTTGGAAAAAACCTGTCAGCCCGCTTCAACCAGTTTTGCAAGGAATACGGGAAAGAGCTGACCCTCATTTTCGAACCGGGAAAATTCCTGGTGAGCGAAGCTGGTTATTTCGTGGCCCGCGTCAATGTGATCAAACAGACCACATCTACGGTGTTTGTGGGACTGGATACCGGGATGAACCACTTCATCCGGCCCATGTTTTACGATGCCTACCACGAAATCATCAATGTAAGTAAACCGGGAGGGAAGACCCGGATCTATACGGTCGTTGGCTATATCTGCGAAACCGATACCTTCGGCTGGAACCGTAAGCTCAGCGAAGCCTCCGAGGGCGACTACCTGCTCTTTAAGAATGCAGGCGCCTACTGCTATGCCATGTCGTCCAATTACAACTCCCGATACCGGCCGGCCGAAGTACTGGTCCACCAGGGAACGGACTACCTGATCCGCAAGCGGGAGGATATGGGGGACCTGCTGCGCAACCAGATAGAACTCGATTCGCTGTAACACCTGCTTGAAATGTAAGCATCTGCGTATGGATCTGTCCGTCATCATCGTCAACTACAACGTCCGGTTTTTCCTGGAGCAGTGTTTGTATTCGGTGCAGAAGGCTATCGAAAGGCTGAACGGGGAGCAGTACAGCGCCGAGGTGTTTGTGGTGGATAACCACTCGGTGGACGGATCCGTGCGTGAGGTACAGCAAAAATTTCCGGATGTGATCCTGATTGAGAACCAGGAAAATGCAGGATTTTCCAGAGCGAACAACCAGGCGATCGCCCGGTCCTCCGGCCGGTACGTCCTGCTTCTGAATCCAGATACGGTGGTGGTGGAGGATACCTTCCTCCAATGCATCGAATTCATGGATACGCACCCGGATGCAGGGGCCCTGGGGGTGAAAATGATTGATGGGAAAGGAGCCTTTCTTCCCGAATCAAAAAGGGCCCTTCCCACTCCCGGGGTCTCCTTCTACAAAATGTTCGGGCTCTCATCCCTGTTCCCGAAATCCAGGAAGTTCGGGAAATACAACCTGGGATATCTGGATCCGGATGAGATCCACTGTGTGGATGTACTGGCCGGGGCCTTTATGTTCCTCCGGAAAGAGACTCTGGAAAAGACCGGGTACCTGGATGAGTCCTTTTTCATGTATGGCGAGGATATCGACCTGTCCTACCGGATCACCCAGGCCGGTTACCGGAACTACTATTTCCCGCGGACCACGATCATTCACTATAAGGGAGAGAGTACCCGCAAAGGCAGCCTGAACTATGTGAGAATGTTCTACCAGGCCATGCTTATCTTCGCCGGCAAACACTTCAGCTCCCGAAAAGCAAGAACCTTCAGCCTGCTCATCAATGCGGCCATCTATTTCCGGGCCGCCCTGTCCCTGATCCGGCGCTTTGTGAGCCGCATATACCGCCCGGTACTGGACGGTGCGATTATCTACCTGGGCTACCTCTTCGTGCTCCCTTTCTGGGAACAGGTCCGCTTCAATACAGTGGATTACTATCCTCCCCCCTTTCTGCACGTGGTGGTTCCTGCCTATATTCTGATCTGGCTGATATCACTCTATTATGCCGGTGCCTATGATAAGCCCATGCGCTTCTTTACGTTTCTGAAAGGACATCTGGCAGGTACAGTGGCCATCCTGGTGATTTACGCCCTGCTTCCCCTGGAATGGCGGTATTCCAGGGCCCTGATCTTTCTGGGCTCGCTCTGGGCTATCCTGGGGACCCTGGGATTCAGGCTGCTCCTTCACGTGGCCGGGGTCACCGATTACCAGATCGACCTGAACCGTCAGAAAAGGATGGTCATCGTCGGGTTGGAGGAAGAGGCCCGGAGGGTGAGCCGGCTTCTGCAGGAAACCAGGGCCCGGGTCGAAATTGTGGGCTTTGTCTCCCCGTCGGAAGAGGGATGGAGCGATGAAGAGAACCCGGACTATCTGGGACCCGTGGACCAGATCGATGAAATGTCATCCATCCACCACCTGGATGAAATCGTATTCTGTTCCAAAGACCTCTCTTCCAGGAGGATCATTCAGATCATGACCCGACTCATCGGAGCTTCGGTGGACTTTAAGATCGCTCCGCCGGAGAGCATGTCCGTTATCGGCAGCAATTCCATCAATACCTCGGGCGACCTCTACACCATCCATTTCAATTCCATCGGGAAAGAGTCCAACCGCCGAAGCAAGAGGCTTTTCGACGTGGTCACCTCCCTCCTGCTGCTGGGCACCTTTCCCTTATGGTTCCTGTTTGTCAGAGGACATTTCAACAGCGTGGGGAACGCCCTCTGGGTCCTGCTGGGTTTCCGTACTTGGGTGGGATATGTCCCTTCCGAACACCAGGAACAACCCGACCTGCCCCGCCTGAAGCAGGGCATCCTGAACCCGGGAAGTCATTACCCGCCGGAAACTCTGACCCCGGAACGGATCAATGAGATCAACGTGGTCTATTCCAAAGATTACCGCGTCTTCAATGATCTGTTAATAATCACACGGAACTTCCAAAAGATATAAACGGAATTATTACTTAATTTTATCCAAACCGCTTGTTCATGAGAAGAGTTCTGTTTTCATCCTGCCTGATTTTTCTTTTGTTCCCGGTCCTTGTCTGTGCACAAAGAGACTCCGTCCGGGATGTATTCCTGGATGCTGAATCCTGGTTCCTTTATCAAGAGTATTCCGAAGCCCTGCCCCTATATGAATCCCTTCTCAAATCAGATCCTGGCAACGACAATCTGAACTACAAGCTGGGGATCTGTCTTCTGAATGACCCCTATCAGAAGGACAAAGCGATCCAGTACCTTCTGGAGGCAAGCAAGAATATCAATCCCTCCTACAAGCAGGGCAGCTTCAAAGAACGTACGGC
>CAYRLP010000108.1:6493-7770 GCA_964424935.1 uncultured Bacteroides sp. | reverse complement strand
ATGGACCGCATATCCCGGCAGAAGGTTCTGGGATTCGATACCGAGACCAAACCCTCGTTTAAAAAGGGAAAAGTCTATCCCACCTCCCTGATACAGCTGGCTTCCCCGGATCAGGCCTGGATCATCCGGGTGAACCTTCTGGGATACCCGGGAGGACTCCGGAAGCTGTTGTCGGATGAGGCCCCTCTGAAGATCGGACTTGGCCTGCAGGATGACCTGAGAAGGCTTCGTTTGGATTTACAGTTTGAGCCGGGGGGATTCCTGGATCTCCAGAACTATGTACAGGCTTTCGGCATCGATGAAAAGGGATTAAAAAAAATAAGCGGAATTGTGCTGAACCGGCGGATCTCCAAGGCTCAGCAGGTTTCCAACTGGGAAGCCGAAGAACTAAGCGAGGCCCAGCTGCGATACGCAGCCACCGATGCTTGGATCTGCCTGATGATATACAACCAGTTGAGAGCCACCATTCCGTAGTACCATGACCCAGCGGACCAGGATTATATTAAAATCGGGCAAGGATCAGTCTCTCAGGAGGTTTCACCCCTGGGTCTTTTCCGGGGCCATTAAAAAGGTTCAGGGTCCGGCCCGGGAGGGAGAGTTGGTTGACCTGTATGACAACAAGGATGAATTCCTTGCGTCGGGGCATTATCAGGAGGGATCCATCGCCGTTCGGGTGATCAGTTTTGAGCCGGTGGAAACAGATCAGGACTTCTGGGACCAGAGGGTGAACAATGCCTGGAATCTGAGGGATTCGCTGGGATTGGTCTCCGATCTGCAAACCAATGTATTCAGGTGGATCAATGCAGAGGGTGACGGAATGCCCGGCCTGATTGTGGACTATTACAACGGAACTGCCGTAATACAAATGCACTCCCTGGGGATGCACCGGAACCTGGATGCCATCGTGGAATCCCTGAAGAAAGTGGCAGGGGACCGGCTTCATACCATTTATAATAAGAGTGAGTCCACCCTGCCTGATAAACCGGGGATTCAGGGAAAATCCGGATTCCTGCTGGGTAACCTGCAGCGGGAAGTGGTCCTGGAGAACGGGTACCGATTCCATGTGAACTGGGTGGAAGGTCAGAAGACAGGCTTCTATATCGATCAGCGGGAAAACCGTAAACTGGTGGGAGCCTATGCCCCGGGCCGGAAAGTCCTTAATATGTTCGGATATACAGGCGGATTCAGCGTCTACGGGATGGGAGGGGGCGCCCGGCTGGTTCACAGCGTGGACAGCAGCGGGAAGGCGATCGACCTGACCCGTGAGAATGCCGAAC
>CAYRLP010000108.1:0-6483 GCA_964424935.1 uncultured Bacteroides sp. | reverse complement strand
CCTTTGCCGAGGATGCTTTCACCTTTTTCAGGGAGATGAAGGAGAGCTACAATCTGATCATTCTGGATCCCCCGGCTTTCGCCAAGCACCAGAACGTACTGAACAATGCCCTGCAGGGTTACAAGCGGCTGAACCAGAGGGCCCTGGAAGTGATTAATCCCGGTGGGATCCTGTTCACCTTCAGTTGTTCCCAGGCCGTGAGCAGGGAGAATTTCCGTAAATCCGTATTTGTGGCTGCCGCAAATGCAGGAAGAAAAGTACGCATATTGCATCAGCTTTCCCAACCACCCGATCATCCGGTCAGCATTTTCCATCCCGAAGGAGAGTACCTGAAGGGACTCGTGCTGGAGGTAGAGTAACATTTCGTCCGATCAAACGTCTATCTATTAGTAATAACATCATATTCTCAAAGCTCCTAAATATGAAAAAACTAACATTTCTTTCCATGGCCCTTCTGCTGGCCTTCCCGTCCTGCTACATTGACGGATGGAATCAGGGGATCTCAGGCAATGGCCATGTGGTAGATGAAACCCGTGATATTTCCGGATTTACCGGGGTCCATGTAAGTACCGGAATTGACGTTTACCTCAGCCAGGGAAACCAGTTTGAAGTGGTGGTGGAGGCTGATGAAAACCTGCAGGATGTGATCCTGACCGAGGTGAACGGAAACATGCTTGTGGTGAAAACCGACCATGTAAACATCCGTAGCGCCAAATCGAAAAGAGTGCATGTCACCCTTCCGGAACTGACCGAATTGAAGATCAGCAGTGCCGGCGATTGTGTGGGACAGACCCCTTTCACCTGTGACGACCTGCGTCTTTCCATCAGCAGTGCCGGGGATCTCACCCTGGAAGTGGAAGCCGACCGTATTGACCTGGATATCAGTTCCAGCGGCGATGCCCGGCTGGCGGGAAGCGCAGATGAGTTCAACGTGAGACTGAGCAGTGCCGGGGATCTGAACGCATTTGACCTGGTTGCCGCAAAGGTGGATGTGGATGTATCCAGTGCCGGGGATGCCCGGGTTCATGCCACGGAGGAGATCTCCATGAACGCAAGCAGTGCAGGGAATATCTATTACCGGGGGGATGCCAGGGTGATCCATTCCCGAAGCTCCAGTGCCGGGGACATCGTGCACCGGGACTAACCCAGGTAGCTTTTCAGGATCTTGCTCCGGGTGGTGTGCTTTAACCGCTTGATGGCTTTTTCCTTGATCTGGCGGACCCGCTCACGGGTCAGATTGAATTCTTCACCAATCTCTTCCAGGGTATGGGGATGTTTCCCGTTTAATCCGAAATAGAGCCTTATGATACTGGCTTCCCTGTAGGTGAGGGTACTGAGTGCCCGTTCAATCTCCTTGCGCAGCGAATCGTTCAGCAATCCCCGGTCCGGCGTGGGGGTTTCCCCGTTCAGCAGCACATCGTACATGTTCCCGTCCTCCCCGTCCTGCAGGGGAGCGTCCATGGAGACATGCCTTCCGGAACTGCGGATGGCTTCCTTCACATCTTCGGGAGCCAGCTCCAGGGCCTGGGCAATCTCCAGGATGGTGGGTTCCCGTTCAAATTTCTGTTCCAGCTCGGCAAATGTTTTGTTGATCTTATTGATGGATCCGATCTTATTCAGCGGGAGCCGGACGATGCGTGCCTGTTCAGCCAGCGCCTGGAGGATGGATTGCCTGATCCACCAGACGGCATAACTGATAAATTTAAATCCTCTTGTCTCGTCAAAACGCTGGGCTGCCTTGATCAATCCGAGGTTGCCTTCGTTGATCAGATCGGGCAGGCTTAATCCCTGGTTCTGATACTGTTTGGAAACAGAAACCACAAAGCGCAGGTTGGCCTTGATCAGCGTCTCCATGGCCTTGGCATCCCCCTTGCGTATACGCCTGGCAAGTTCCACCTCCTCCTCTGCAGAAATCAGGTCCACTTTCCCTATCTCATGCAGGTATTTATCAAGGGAAGGGGTCTCCCTGTTCGTAACCTGCTTGATGATCTTAAGTTGTCTCATTTAGGCTTCTGACCGGGCAGTTAAATGTGTTTGAATATAAATATTATTTTTGGTAGTTCACCATTTTTGCTTTAATATTGCATAGAATTCCATTCTGACGAACCATAGTTCCATTCTGACTAATATTCCAATTTATCCTGATTTGACTGATCCGCTTTGGATTATTTTATAATTTTCATATAGATGTACGATATTCTTGAACTGAACAAAAAGCTTCTTGCTGAATTGCGGGATATTGCTAAAGAATTAAAGATTAAACGGGTAGAATCGTTTAAAAAGCAGGATCTTATTTACAAGATTCTGGATACCCAGGCCATCGTGGTTTCGGAAAGCAAGGCTGCAAGAAAAGAGGCCCCGCGCAAAGACGGAGCCCGGAATGAGAAGCAGCCGGCAGCCTCTGAAGTTTCGGCGCCAACAGCCAAAAAAAGGCCAGGCCGGCCAAAAAAAGAGAAGAAAAAGGAGCCTGAACCAGTCCCGGAAGGAGCCGTAGCCAGTGAGTTGAAAAGTGTGACGGGGACACCGAAGGGAAAAAGTGAAGTACGGGAACGTCCGGAACAGCCCCAGGAGGAACATCCCGTTAAGAGAGATGGAGGCCGGAGGGATTTCCGGGATCGGGGAGACCGCAGCGATCGGATGGATCAAAGGGATCGCAGCGATCACAGCGAGCGCAGTGATCAGAGAGAACATGCGGACCGGACGGAACAGCGTGATAACCGGGAAAATCGCGGGCAGAAAAAGCCTCAGGAGCGCCGGGAAGTGGATAAATACGATTTTGAAGGACTGATCACCAGTTCAGGTGTGCTGGAGATTATGCCCGACGGCTATGGTTTTCTGCGATCAGCCGATTACAATTACCTGAACTCACCCGATGATATCTATGTCTCTCAGAGCCAGATCAAATTATTCGGGTTGAAAACGGGCGACAATGTGACCGGTACCATACGGCCTCCCAAGGAGGGAGAGAAGTATTTCCCGTTGATTAAAGTAGAGTCCATCAATGGCCGAAGCCCTGATTTCATTCGGGACCGGGTGCCCTTTGATTATCTAACCCCTCTTTTCCCCGATGAGAAATTCACTCTGGTGGGGAACGGTCAGAATAATCTTTCGGTACGCGTTGTGGATATGTTCTCGCCCATTGGAAAAGGGCAGCGGGGATTAATCGTGGCCCAGCCCAAGACCGGAAAAACGGTTTTGCTGAAGGATGTGGCCAATGCCATTGCAGCGAATCATCCCGAGGTATTTATGATCGTGCTGTTGATCGATGAGCGCCCCGAGGAAGTCACCGACATGGCCAGAAACGTGAATGCCGAGGTCATCTCTTCCACCTTTGATGAACCCGCCGAACGTCATGTAAGGATTGCCAATATTGTCCTGGAAAAGGCCAAGCGTATGGTCGAATGCGGCCATGATGTGGTGATCCTGCTCGATTCCATCACCCGCCTTGCAAGGGCATACAACACCATTTCCCCTGCATCGGGCAAGGTGCTCTCGGGAGGTGTGGATGCCAATGCCCTTCACAAACCAAAACGCTTTTTCGGGGCAGCCAGGAACATCGAGGACGGCGGATCCCTGACCATTCTTGCCACGGCGCTGACCGAGACCGGATCCAAGATGGATGAGGTGATTTTTGAAGAGTTTAAGGGGACCGGTAACATGGAACTGCAGCTGGACAGGAAGCTATCCAACAAACGGGTATACCCGTCCGTGGATGTGAATCCCTCCAGTACGCGCCGCGAAGAACTGCTGCTTGACAGGCCGATGCTTGATAAGATCTGGATCCTGCGGAACTACCTTTCCGACATGAATTCGGTGGAGGCCATGCAGTTCCTTCGTGACCGTATCAGCAAGACTGCTACCAACGAGGAGTTCCTGATCTCCATGAACAGCGATTGACCCGGATTGAAAGACAGAAAATTAGAGGGTATTTTTCTTTTGAGGTACCCTCTTTTTCGTTTCAGAACGCGGGTTCCCGGACTTATTTGAAATGATTTTATATTACGAAGTTCCGGTAGAAATTGCGGCGATTTTACTAATTTTGGAGGACTTCAATACTAATAGTTAACTTATTGTAATATAAATACTTAAGCAACAATAACATGGCAAATAAAAAGAAATTCATGACATGTGACGGGAATTATGCGGCAGCGCATATTGCCTACATGTTCAGTGAGGTGGCTGCCATTTATCCCATCACCCCATCTTCCAATATGGCAGAACATGTGGACGAGTGGTCGGCCAACGGCAGAAAGAACATTTTTGGTGAGACCGTGAAAGTAGCAGAAATGCAATCTGAAGGAGGAGCTTCCGGCGCGGTTCACGGATCATTGCAGAGCGGGACCCTCACGTCCACCTTCACTGCATCCCAGGGACTTCTTTTGATGATCCCCAACATGTATAAGATATCCGGTGAACTGCTCCCCGCTGTATTCCATGTATCTGCCAGGAGCCTGGCTGCTCAGGCCCTCTCAATCTTCGGGGATCACAGCGATGTGATGTCCACCCGCCAGACAGGATTTGCCATGCTGGCAACCGGATCTGTTCAGGAAGTGCTGGATCTGGCGCCTGTGGCGCACCTGGCCGCCATTAGGACCAGGGTCCCCTTCCTCCATTTCTTTGACGGATTCCGCACCTCCCATGAGATTCAGAAAGTGGAGGCCCCTGACCAGGATGCACTGGCCAAGCTGGTGGATATGGATGCACTGAAAGCGTTCCGGGACAATGCCCTCAATCCGGAACATCCCGTTACGCGGGGACTTGCACAAAATCCTGATATTTACTTTCAGACCCGGGAAGCCATCAATAAATTTTATACGGGCGTTCCAGATCAGGTGGCTGAATATATGAAGGAGATCAGCAAGCTGACCGGCCGCGAATACAAGCCTTATACCTATTATGGAGCCGAGGACGCGGAACACATCGTGATAGCTATGGGCTCCATTACAGAAACCCTCAAGGAAGTCGTGGACCATCTGACTGCCAAAGGCGAAAAGGTGGGTTTGCTGGTGGTTCATCTTTACCGGCCCTTCTCAGCCAAATACTTCACGGATGTTCTTCCCAAAACAGTAAAGCGCATTGCTGTGCTGGACCGTACCAAGGAACTTGGAGCCAACGGAGAACCGCTTTACATGGATGTGAAGGAACTTTTTTACGGGAAGGAGAATGCGCCCCTGATCGTGGGTGGCCGCTATGGACTTTCCTCCAAGGATACCACTCCTGCCATGATGATATCCGTTTTTGAGAACCTGAAACTGGCGGAACCAAAGAACGGATTTACGGTGGGGATCGTGGATGATGTCACCTTCACTTCCCTGCCTATTCTCCCGGAAATTTCACTGGGAGCCAAAGGCACCTTCGAAGGGAAATTCTATGGCCTGGGTTCCGACGGGACCGTCGGAGCCAACAAGAACTCCATTATGATTATCGGGGAATCAACCGATAAATACTGCCAGGCCTATTTTGCATACGACTCCAAGAAATCGGGCGGTATCACCACCTCCCACCTGCGGTTCGGTGACAATCCCATTCGTTCACCATACCTGGTGGTAACACCGGACTTTGTGGCCTGTCATGTACCTTCCTACCTGGAGAAATACGACATGCTGAAGGGATTAAAAGATGGTGGCACCTTCCTGCTGAACTCCATCTGGGATGAGGAAGAGACCCTTGCCCATCTGCCCAACCATATGAAGAAATATATGGCGGATCATAACATCAAATTCTACATCATCAACGCCACTAATCTGGCACAGGAGATCGGGCTGGGGAACCGGACCAATACCATCATGCAGTCTGCATTCTTTAAGATTGCTGATATTATTCCTTACGACCAGGCCGTGGAGGAGATGCGCAGGTTTATCGTCAAGAGTTTTGGCCGCAAAGGCGAAGAAGTGGTCAACATGAACTTTGCCGCGGTGGAAAAAGGAGGAGATGTCACCCAGGTTAAGGTGGATCCGGCCTGGAGCAAGCTTGGCACCGATACCGGCAGAGAGGATAAGAATGAAGTCCCCGAGTTTGTGAAGAAGGTTGTTCAGCCCATCAACAGCCTTGCCGGTGACGATCTTCCCGTCAGTGCCTTTGCCGGACGAGAAGACGGTACCTTCCCGGCAGGAACTGCGCAGTATGAAAAACGTGGGATTGCAGTGGATGTGCCCGAGTGGATTGCTGACAACTGCATCCAGTGTAACCAGTGTGCCTACGTGTGTCCCCACGCGGTTATCCGTCCTTTTCTGATTGATGATGAGGAAGCCAAAACACTGCCGGAGGGTACGGAGACTATCAAGGCCATAGGCAAGGCGTTTGCCGGGCTGCAATTCAAGGTTCAGGTATCTGTGCTGGATTGCACAGGTTGTGGCAACTGTGCGGATGTCTGCCCGTCCAAGGAAAAGGCCCTGGTGATGAAGCCCCTGGAATCACAATATGGCGAGATTCCGAAATGGGATCACCTGATCAAGAATATTTCCTACAAGGATTCCCTGGTGG
>CAYRLP010000107.1:0-7837 GCA_964424935.1 uncultured Bacteroides sp. | reverse complement strand
CTGGTCCCCGGGCAGGATGGTCCTGGCAAGTACCGGAGAACGTAATCCTGGCTCGCTCAGGTCGGCACGGGTAGGGAAAGTGAATACCACGGATCCGCCTACCGGTATATCCGTATTCATCTGGTTTATGGTCCAGGTGCTTCCACCGTTGAAAGAGTACGCCACAGGTACCGGATCGGTAACAGGCTCCCCTCCATAGTTCCGGATTTTTACGGTAACCGAATCACTGGACGTATGTCCGCTTCCGCTTAGGGGGTATATCCATTCTGAAACCCCCACATCCTTGGAAATATATTCACCGGTGAAGAAGACATCATCAATGTTCCACCCGGAATAGTTATTGAAACCGTCGGTGGGTCCCAGCCTGAAACGGAGCCTGCACTGTTCTGATCTCCAGTACTGCTGGGGGATGGAAAGCTTCTGCTGGGTCCACTCGAAATCATTAATGAAGGTACTGCTCTCCCATAAGGGATCCCAGGATGCTCCGTCATCGACGCTGATGTCTATGGTGGCGCGGTCCCACACTTCAATGTTGAGATAGCGCCAGAAAAAAAGATTCAGATCCTTGTAGTAGAGCAGGTTCAGGTTCTCTGTAGTGGCCGTGAAGGAGGTGGCCTCGGTCAGGCTGGGCTCATAGTTGTAGGGAAAGGCACCCAGGCCGGTCAGGTCGGTTCCCAGGGCATAACTGCCGCTGTAAGCCCCTGTGGGGTTTGGATTCCCCGGAATTCCTCCGTTACCAACTGGTGTTTCCACCTGAAATTCACCCGTGAGGGTCCATTTCAGGCTTCCTTCAAAATCATCATAATAATGGGTATAGTATATGGTCCGGTTCCCCGGAGGAGATTGATCGCTTGCCGGATAGGAGCCATTGCTGGTGACTATCTGGTTTGCCTCCAACATGGCATCCAGTTCGTTCTTGTGGGTAGCATCCAGAGCCACATCGTAAGTGAGCCAGAGATAGTTATGTCCCGGAACCAGGTTGTGGCTCAGTGAGGTGAAACTGGCCACACCCCCGCTGAAGCTGGTTGGGCTCCCGATCGGGTTGTCGTGACTGAAATTCTGGGTGGTGGTGCTGTATAATTTGATCCCGTTGGGGGAAAGGTCCGAATCTGAAGTGTTGAGTGAAGTAAATGCAATCTGATCAAGGGTAAGTGATCCGGTATTCCCGTAGACTTTCAGATCGGTAAGCATGATGGGGACATCGGAACTTCCGGAGGGAACCTCCAGGGTGAAGGGTTGCTCAACATCGACTTCTGCCACATACAGCTGCAGCGTACCGGTTTCTTCAATATGCACATTATCAACGCAGGAGCCAAATCCCCAGCGGGTTTGACCCTCGAAAGCCACGTAATAGGTTTCCGAAGGATTGGGCAGGTTGACAACCTGCTCCTCCCAGGTGTATATGGGGTCCAGGAATTCCTGTAGCAATATCCACGGATCTTCTTCCGAGGTCCGGTAGTAAACTCTTAAAATATCCCATGAGGTGGCCCCCCCGAAGGTCCACGGCATCTGACAGAGATAAAAGCTCAGCTCCACGGCGGCAGCTCCCATCATATTCATAACCGGGGTAATCAGCATGGTGCGTTCGTTGTTATCACCCTGGTTAAAAAAGAAAGCATTATAATTCCCATCATAGGCCGCCGGTGGATTTCTGGCGATATCTATCTCGCCATTCGGGGTAATGGGATTGTCGAGATTGGGGTCGTTGGGGTTGAATCCGCCGTTCCTGTATCGCCAGTCTATTTCTCCAAACACATATTCCTCGGTCCACCCATCGGGTCGGGATCCGTCTTCAAAGCCCTCATCCAGAAATACTTGTGAGTACAGGCCAAGCTGTGGAAAAGTAATCAGTAATCCGAGTATGATTTTATATAGCTTCATAAGATGATGACTTTAGTACAACCTGATAGAAGAACCATCCGTATTTACGTAGGGTTGCATGAATGAGTTTCCATATTTGGTGAAATTGACATAAAAATTGTCAAAAATTGACTCAGGTTCCTGATGCTAACCAGGGTATGTTTATAAGCATTCCTATGTGATAATAATTCTTGTGCAACCTTATAACTAAACCATGAGTTTCTACGTATAGGAGCGTGATTGAGCTCCCACCAGCGAAATGAAATTGGTTAATCACACTATCAGACATGTACTCAGGCCCCTGATGCGGATCGTGCTGTTCCTGGCCTTGTCAGGCTATACAGCGGATTTGTTTGCCCAGGTGGACTCAGAGTTCTGGTTCGTGGTGCCGGAGATCTCCCACCGGGGAAGTACCGGGGGAACGCCCGGTACCCTCCGGTTCTCCACCCTGGGGCTGGATGCTACGGTGACCATCGAGATGCCTGCCAATCCGGGATTTACCCCCATCGTGCTGTATATCCCGGCCAATGACTATACCTCGGTGGACATGAGCTACCTGATTGACTATTTACCGGGGAATAACGGTGTAACCGGACTGGAGAACAAGGCACTGACCCCCGACGGAATCAATCCCTTCGGACTTCATATCACCTCCACCAACATGATCAATGCGTACTGGGAGGTCAACTACCAGTACGGGGCCGATGTATGGACCATGAAGGGTTCCAACGGGCTGGGGACCCTGTTTTACACTCCTTTCCAGACCGTGTATCCCAACCATTTTACAGCTATGCCCTCCTATTCGGCCATCGATGTGGTGGCATCACAGGACAACACCACCGTTACCTTTACCCTTCCCGACGGGGTGGGGGCCAGTTACGGTCAACCCATGAGCACCATTCCGGCAACCACGCCGGGAAGCACCCATATAGTCCAACTGAACCGGGGGGAAACGTTCTCCCTTTTCCCCTTTCTTATGAGTACAGCAACGGCTGACAGGCTGGCCGGGACCATGGTCTCATCGGACAACCCCATCGGAGTGGTAATAAAGGACGATAACCTGAATACAGCCTCCGTAGGATTTTCCACCATCGGGGACCAGATCGTTCCTGTGGATGTGGCGGGCGATACCTACATTGTACCTGCCATGGGAAATCCAAACATGACTTTCATAGTGGCCACCCAGGATAATACGGAAATCTATGTGAATACCCCTGGCACACCACCTGTCCTGTATGCTACCCTGGACGAAGGGGAACAGGTCATGTATCAGTCGCCCAACAATACCATCACGGTGGTCAGTTCCAAGAACGGGATTGCCGCCCCGGCTGGTCCGTCGATCTACGTATACCACCTGGCAATCAGTAACGCGACCCGAGGCTCGGCACTGCTGCCGGCGATTGGGTGTACGGGGAATACCCAGCTGTCATTCAGCCGGGCAAGGGATAATAATTTTGAAAAGTTCTATTTTTTCCTGGTCACGGAAGACGAAAACATCGATAATTTCTTGATTGATGGCGCTCCGGCCGACCCTACCGTCATTAGCAACGATCCTACCAAATGGGTCCAGCTTGGGAATGGCTGGTCGGCCTTTATGAGTAGCAATATCCCGGCAAGCAAGCTTTCCATCGGACAGCACCTGGTGGATAACACGGGCGGCATTTTCCACCTGGGGATCATCAACGGCTTCACCAACGCAAACAGGGGGGACCTTCTATACGGGTACTTTTCCGATTACGGGGGACTGAATGTAGGGGCCGTGGTGGCCGGGACCAACTCCACAGTGATCCGGGCCTGCTCTGGAACACCGGTACAGCTGCATGCCTATGGGGGTACCACCTATGAGTGGACCCCGCATGACTACCTGGACGATCCGTACATCAATTTACCCACGGCCATCAACCTGCCGCCCGGGGTGCATCAGTACACAGCCCATGTGAGCGGCACCTGCGGAGCGGACGATGTGTCCATTACGGTGATGGTGGCTCCCCCGGTTACTGCAAATTTTGTAACCAATGTCAACTCGGGCTGTACCCCGCTGGAAGTATTCTTTGAGGACCAGTCCGAGGGCAATGCCACCTGGCAGTATGACCTTGGCGACGGGACCCCGCTGATGCTCTATGACACCTTATCGTCCACCCTCGGTATTGGTCCCCCGCCAGATCCCTTTGAATTTTCACATACCTTTGTGAACAACACCGACAGTGCTGTAAGTTATGAAGTGGTCCTGCTGGTTAAAAACTCCAGTTACTGCTCCGATATTATCAGAAAGACCATCACGGTATTCCCGGAAATCCATTCGGACTTCGAAGTGGCCCCGGACATCTCATGTGATCCGCTGGAAGCCTGGTTCACCAATAATTCCTATGGAGATACGGCGTACTGGTTCTGGGATTTCGGCGACGACGGTACCTCCACGGAGTTTGAACCGGTACACGAGTACCGGAACCCCTTTGGTCCCGACAACCTGCAATTTGATGCCACCCTGGTGGCCATCTCCCCTTATAACTGCCGGGACACATCCACACGTACGGTTACCGTACGGCCCTATATCGAAGCCAATTTTGCCTATGACACCGTGGCGGAGTGCTCACCCCATGAGATCATAATCACCGATCAGTCCATCGGGGCCGACAGCTATTCCTGGAATTTCGGGGACGGGGGAACATCAACCTCTGCAGGGCCCGTGATCAGCCATACCTATGTGAACAATACGGCCTTTCCGATTACCTACACCATCACCCTTCGGGTGGACAATGAAGAAGGGTGCTTTGATCAGATTCAGCGCCAGGTTACGGTGTATCCGAACGTGGTTGCAGATTTTATTGTCATTCCGGATGAGGCATGTTCCCCGAGTGAAATCATATTCCAGAATAACTCCACGGGGGCCCCTGCCACCTATTTCTGGGATTTCGGGGACGGGGGGACCTCCACCGAAGTGCATCCCATCCACTATTACGACAGAAACCTGTTACGCCAGGATACCGTCTTTACGGTCATGCTGGTCGCCACCACCAGTGAATTCTGTCGGGATACGGCCTATTTCGATGTGACGATCCATCCCTATATAGAAGCGGCATTTACCGTGGACGACGTGGTGGGGTGTACCCCCTTTCTGGTGAACATTCACAACGAGTCCATCGGGGTGGATGATTACTACTGGGACTTTGGGGACGGATCGCCGGTTTCCAATACCGATCTGGACACCCTCTCCCACACTTACGTGAACAGCGGAGGTTCCGCAGCCGTTTACCCGTTGCGGCTGATCGTCACCAACGAAGAGGGATGTTCCGATACCATGATCCGGAACATTACGGTCCATCCCGAGATCACCGCCAATTTCACGGCCGATACCCTGAGAGGATGCCACCCCCTGACAGTGACCTTCACGGATCTTTCGGTCAATGCGGTAAATTACCTGTGGGATTTCGGAGATGGTGCCGCTTCGGTGGAGCATTCACCGGTACATACCTTTACGAATTTCGGAAGCACCGATGCCGTTTACCTGGTTACCCTGACCACCTCCACCGCCGACGGAGAATGTGTCATGAGTATTTCCTACCCGGTAACCGTCCATCCCCAGGTGGTTGCAGAGTTCACCTTCCCGGTCGCACAGGGATGCGGACCCTTTGAGGTGCCATTTGAGAATCTCTCCATCGGGGGCGACCTCTTTACCTGGGATTTCGGGGACGGGACCCCTGTGGTGACAACCCCTCTGGCTGATCCACAGACCCATATATTTGTCAATAACGATTTTGTGAATTCGCAGAATTATCAGGTCAGTCTCATCGCGGAAAACAGCTACGGATGTTTACATGAGGTGGTCAAGACCGTGACCGTTTATCCCGATATCATTGCGGGATTCAATGTATCGGTCGATGAAGGGTGCCATCCCCTGCAGGTTGACTTCACCAACCTTACCAACGGAGGGGGCACATACGTCTGGGATTTCGGGGATGGGTCCACCTCGAACCTGTTGAATCCGGGTCACCTGTTCACCAATACCGGAGACGTGGATTCGGTCTACACAGTGAAACTCTACAGCCTGGCACCCAACAATACCTGCGCCGACTCCTTCTTCATGGATATCACGGTTCATCCCTATGTACAGGCCAACTTTACGGTGCCGGTGAGCCTGGGGTGCAATCCGTTTGATGTGGAAATTATCAACGCCTCGGTGCACGGGGACATTTTCTACTGGGACTTCGGAGACGGTACCACGGCCACCACCTATGATATGAATCCTGTGTATCACACCTTTACCAACGGAGACTTCCTGAATCAACAGGACTATGAAATTACACTGATTGCAGAGAGCGCAGAAGGGTGTACCGATGAGATCCGAAGGACCATTACCGTAGAGCCGGATATTGAAGCTGACCTGTCGGCCAGCCAGGTAAGTGGTTGTCACCCCCTGACGGTGTCGTTTACCAACCTCTCCAGTGGGGCGGCATATTACCTGTGGGATTTTGATAATGGGACCACCTCCCTGGATTCGGATCCCGTCCAGACCTTCACCAATATAGGGGTGGCGGACTCCACGTACCGGGTATGGCTTTATGCCTTTGCCTCCAACCATGTTTGTACGGATTCCACCTTTATCGACATTGTGGTGCACCCGTATATCATGGTCGATTTCACCTTACAGGAGCAGGTTCAATGTACGCCTTCGGATGTGACCTTTCATAATGCTTCCGTGGGTGGAGATCTGTTCTACTGGGAATTCGGGGACGGGACCGATACCATCACCACCAATATGGGAGATGTGATCCACCGGTTTACCAACACAAGTTTTACGGACAATGCCGTATACCAGGTGATCCTGCGGGCCCAAAACGACGAAGGATGTACAGGGCAGATGACACGGACGGTCGAGGTGTATCCGGCCATTGATGCGCTGTTCTCCCCCAGCGTGGTTTCAGGCTGCCATCCAATGGAAGTTGATTTTACCAACCTCACGCAGGGAGGGTATACCTACCTGTGGGACTTTGGGGATGGCTCCTCCAGTGAGGCAGACCAGCCGACACATACCTTTACAAATTTCACGGGTTCCCCGGTAACCAGGACGGTCCGCCTGCTGGCGACCTCCCGGTTCAACTGCACCAGCGAGATCAGCGTGGACATTACCATCTATCCGAAACCCACGGCCAGGTTTGAAATTGACCAGATTATCGATTGTGCCCCGTTTGACGTTCCGGTCACCAATACCAGCATCTATGGCGACCAGTATACCTGGACCTTCGGCAGCGATACCACCTTCACGACCACTTCCATGGCCCAGGTGAACCATACCTTTGACAATCCGGGGGCGGATATTGCCACCTATGGGATCACCCTGGTGACTTCCACCAGCTATGGATGTATGGATACAGTCACACAGAACGTCTATGTATATCCGCGGACCTTTGCCGATTTTACGCTGAATGATGGGGATTGTAGTCCGGTAATGGCCTATTTTGAAAATGAATCGGTTCGGGGCGAGACCTATTTGTGGGATTTCGGAGACGGGACCACTGCCACCACCACGGACCCAAGCAACCTCTATTTCAATCTGTCGGGTCAGGATACCACCTATTACATAACCCTGACCTCCACTTCCAGGTTCGGATGCGTGGATTCCCATCTGGATTCGATAGAGGTGTACACCCAGCCCAATGTGGAATTCATTGCCTCGCCTACCCATCAGACCTATCCTTCATCCACCGTTGATCTTACAAATATGACCAACCAGGGGTACTGGAGCTATCAGTGGGATCTGGGGGACGGTTCAACAAGCAACCTGGAGGATCCCCCCGCACACAGTTACAATACCTGGGGTGAATATGTGATCTGGCTGAGTGCTTCCACGCCTTACTGTTCAGATTCAATCTCGCATGCTATCCGGATCTTCCCCACGGCACCGGTGGCGGCATTCGATACGATCATCGGGGATTGTGAGCCCTATACGGTACAGTTCAATAACCGGTCACTCTACGGG
>CAYRLP010000106.1:2822-7851 GCA_964424935.1 uncultured Bacteroides sp. | reverse complement strand
CTGTTACCCAGCTCGTCAAAGGAGATGTTCCCAGTGATCCCTTCAGGAAGTGTTGCTTCCGAAATAAAATCTGAGATTGCTTCCCGGTCCGTCCCGGTGCGGTGAGCGGCATACATGACCAGGTTGACCGCATCGAACAGATAGGCCGATCGGCTGTCCGGCAGCGCAGCAGGCAGATCACTTCCGAGCCTGGGATAGATCATTCGGACCCCTTCGAAATCCTGCCACCCGGACCCTCTCTGTTCCACCCCTGTTGCGAAGTGCAGCGTACCGTATACCTTCAGCGAAGGATCGGCCACCCTCAGGGAAGCAAGCAGATCCCCCAGGAAGGATGCATCAAAAGGGATTACCAGGTGATCCGGATCCCGGTCCATAATCTGCCTGAGAAGGGTTTCCTTTTCATAGCCGGTGGTATCCACCTCCAGGATCAGGGGGGTCCTCCCGCTTTCCCGGGCCGCTGCTTTGGTAAGGCTCCGGACGGCATAGCGGGTATCGTAGGATTCCGTGGAAAGAATGCAGATCCGGCCTCCTCCGTCCTGCCGGATTTGCTTCATCAGGATGGCCGCTTGCTGGTTATCGTTGGGAACCACCCGCTTGAACCAGGGAATAAAGGCCTGGGAAAGGGTGGGTTCCGTGGCCAGGGTCTCAATGTAGCTCAGGTGCGATTTGGTGGCCACCTGCTCGGCCAGGTGCCCGTTCCGGCCATCCAGCGCTCCGATAATCGCACATACCTGGTCCTCGTATACCAGGCTTACGGACTCTTTCGAACCGGCCCCCCAGAATCCTTCCGCATAGCGGATTACCAGCCTGAATCTTCGGGTTCCGTAATTCCCGGACTCATTGGCCTGACGGATTGCAAATTCGGCTGCATTGATCATATCGTTGTGGGAATGATCGGGGAGCAGCAGACCGATGCTAATTTCTTCTGCCTGGATTGGTGGGGCGGGTGGGGATCCGGTCGGATCCTTCGTGATCCCTGGAAGCGACAGAGTCAGGACCAGCAGAATCAGGTATGGACCAATCCGGGTCAAAGCCAGCCCCTTTTAAAGCACATGTATGCTACGGCCGATGGCAGCGGCCACTTTCTTCAGATCCTCCATAAGCACATTGAACTCCTCCGGGTAGAGGGACTGGGATCCGTCGCAAAGGGCCTTTTCGGGCCTGTAGTGAACCTCTATCAGGAGTCCGTCCGCACCCGCAGCAACGGCCGCTTTGGCCATGGGTGACACCAGGGAGCGGACCCCGGTTCCATGGCTGGGATCCACGATCACCGGAAGATGGGTGCGCTCTTTTAGTAGCGGAATGGCATTCAGATCCAGGGTATAACGGGTAGAGGTTTCGAAGGTCCGTATACCCCTTTCGCAAAGCACCACCCGGGTATTTCCCTGCGACAGCAGGTATTCAGCTGCATGGAGGTATTCATCGATGGTGGCCATCATTCCGCGCTTCAGAAGGACGGGCTTCGAGGTTTGTCCCACTTCTTTCAGCAGCGGGAAATTCTGCATGTTCCGGGAGCCGATCTGCAGCATGTCCGCATATTGGGCAACATTCTCCACCTGTCGCGTGTCCATGACCTCGGTGACAATCGACAGCCCGGTCTTCTTTCTGGCCCGTTCCAGCATTTCCAGTCCTTCCCTTCCCAGCCCCTGAAAACTGTATGGGGAGGTACGCGGTTTAAATGCACCCCCTCGCAGCATGGATGCTCCGCCTGCCCGTACATTCCGGGCCGTTTCACTCAGCTGTTCCTCATTCTCGACCGCACAGGGTCCTGCCATGATCACGATCTCCCGGCCGCCGATATGAATGCCGTTCACATCCACAATGGTTCCTTCCGGCCTGGATTTACGGCTTACCAGGTCAGGAACGCTGCTTCGGAAGAAAGGTTCAATAATACACACATCTGTTTCCATCGCTCCTATGTTGAATTCGTGTTTCTCTTATTTCCATTTCCAGGTGGCGGGGGTGAAATGAAAATCCCCGTCCCTGATCTCGGCCAGAAAGGTGGGGCCGATATCGTTCCAGGAAGCATCCAGGATGATCGGGCCCGTAACGCCTTCATAGCCCTGAAAGGTTTCCAGATCGGTCAGTACGTCTCGGATCAGCGCTTTATTCAATCCTACCTTGTGAATGGCCTCTATAATCAGCGTCATGCCATCATAGGCATGGGCGGCAAATACATCCGGTTCCATTCCAAAACGCTTCCGGTAGTTGGCCTGGAAGGCTTTCAGCTTGGGCGAATCTGCTTTCGGATTGTACTGGCAGGTCGTTATGATCCCTTCGGCATTCTCTCCTGCGATTTCCAGGAATTCCGGATTCACGGCCCGGTCCGATGCATAGATGGGTTGCTTAAGCCCCATCTCCCTGATCTGGTTGACGATGAGCCCCAGTTCCTTGGCATTTCCCCAGAGCAGGATGGCATCGGGATTGGAACGCCTGATCCTATCCAGCTGTGTGGTGAAGTCGATTTCACCCACGTCGTAGCGGACTTCCAGCACCAGGGGATAGCCGATCCGGAGCGCTGCATCCCGGAACTCCATGATACCCACACGGCCGTACCGGTTGTTTGACCGGAGTACAGCCACCCGCTTGTGCCCCATCTTATTATGGATGTACTCCACCAGGGCATAGCCGCTTTGGCGGTCATCCCCGATAACCCGGATCACCCATGGAATGGCGGTTTCGGTAAAGGTGGGATCGGGATCCCCGGTATTCACCACAGGGATCTCCAGCTTCAGGGCCACCCGGATGGCCACATGGGAGTTTACATCGTCAATGGTGCCCAGGATGGCCCAGGCACCTTCGTCACTCATTTTCACCACTTCGTTGGCGGCGGCCCCCCAGAGGCCCACATCATTGTGCGGAAGGATCTTGAAGGGCAATCCCTTATATCCACCACGGGCGTTGGCTTCCTCCACAGCCAGCATGGCTCCCTGCAGCATCTGGTTCCCCTGCGGGGAGAGTACATCCCCTTCCAGGGGGCCCAGGACCCCAATCTTGACTTCGGTGAGACCGGTTGGCTCTTTCTTTTCCCTTCCTGCACCGGTAAAAGCCTGGGGTTCATGAAAGTGATAAACATAGGCATTCTCATAGTGCCCATAGGGAAGCAACTCGGACGGGGTTTTCCCGTAATTGTCATCCTTGTCCGTATACTTCTGAGCATTCAACTCCTGAAAGGGAAGAAACAAAAACAATCCCGCTGAGGCCAGGAACAATACGCGTGCTATCTGTTTTACGAAGGTCATGTTACACTCATTTTAAGTTTGATATTTTCGCTAGTTGATCCTGGTGCCCCGGCTCAACCCGTAGGAGGTGGCCACCCAGATGGTATCATCCCCCTGAAAATCCACCCCGATAGTGAAATCATGGGCAATTCCCGTGGCATCATTGACTGTATTGCTCTCGCCATCCTTCCAGTACACCCGCTTTCCTCCATGGTCGCCGTTCTTCTTATAGGTAATCCATTCCTCGCTGTTAAAACTGCTTAAACCACTATCAGTACAAAGGAATACCACCCCGTTTTTAGCCCTGAGGAAATTGATAAAATTGCTGGCCAGCCCGCTGTCGTGGTCAAAATAACCCTTCCAGTGCGTCCCGTCGTAGCGGCTCATTCCGAAATAGGTGGCCACCCAGAGGATCCCGTTGTCATAGGAGACGGCGGTTGTAATATCATGCACCACCCCGTCATCGGGAAAGAGATCGATTTCCATCTCCCCGTCCGGATCCACGTAATCACGGAAGGTCTGGTTCTCCATCTGCCATTCGATGACCCCGCCACCCCAGGCGGCGATCCAGACCTTCTCATCGCCGGCACAGACGCCATAGGTCCACGGCTCATGCATGGGAGCGTTTTTTTCGGTGTAGATGGCCCACTCCCCCTTGTAGGTATCGTAGTGTCCTGCCCCGCCCCCGGTGGCGACCCAGACATGTTCCCTGTAGCAGACCACGGCGTAGATCACATCGTTGGCCAGGCCGCTGTTGAACTGGGTAAAGGTTTCAAACATGCCGCCGGAGTAACGGTTCAATCCGCCCAGGGTTCCGATCCAGACATCCCCGGTCAGTTCGCTCACATCGATGGAGAGCACACCCGGGTGGGCCAGGCCGTCCTCCACCGTAAAGGTTTTGAATTCGTTATTCTCATACAGTACAAGACCGTGGCTGGTTCCGATCCATACCCGGTCCCCATCCGCACGCACGCAATAGATCTTGTTGGCAGGCAATCCGTCTTTGGTGGTAAAGGTTTCCCAGTTGCCGTACTCCGGCATGAGACTGCTTTTCTCATCCGGTTCGGAGGCCGTCAGGGCAAACGGGATACCTATGAAGATGGCGATAACAATCAATCCTTTTTTCATTTCTTTTCTCTTTTTTTATGTGAAACGGATGCTTCGAAGACCTGGGCCTCCTCCATGTAATTCGCTGCATCTCCGATGGATTTCAGGTATTCCACCAGGTCGTTTAACTGGTTCTTCATCATATCGTTGGCCACCCCGTGCTGGTCGTGGTCGTTATACCTGGTCCAGATCTCCTCCAGGGTAGCTGCCTTTCCATCATGCAGGTAGGGGGGTGATTCGTAGACATTGTTCAGTTGCGGAACATCAAACTTCGTGGAATCGTCCAAATGTCCCAGGGTTCCCACATCGGTCATTTGGAGGTTCGTGAAATAGGGAGGCGGGTGACAGGTATAGCAGCGGTTTGCCTCCGGGATCTCATTACCGAAGTTATCGTGGGTTCGGTAAAAGATTTCCTTCCCGCGCTGTTGCGCCTCGGTCAGTTCCCCGTTGGGATTGTACCGCAGGTTGGGCGGGTTTTTGTTCCCTGTAATGATATAGGCCACCAGTGCATCCAGCTCCTCGTGCGTAAAGGCTTCGGTCCGGGTTAGTATGGTGGAGAAGCGCATGCCATCCTGCTTGTAGATGGTCTGGTTCTTCCCGTTCCACTTGAATGGGGGAATATCTCCGATATCCCGCAGGGTCTGCACATTGACCAGGTTGCGTCCCATATCTTTACCTGCCATGTTGTAGATCAGCCCGTC
>CAYRLP010000106.1:0-2812 GCA_964424935.1 uncultured Bacteroides sp. | reverse complement strand
CCCGTCCTCGTGGGCATCGGGGTGACAGGTATAGCAGGCGTACTGGTTCTGAAAGGTCCCTTTGGCATTGTTCAGGACCTGCCGACCGAGGCGGGCCACCGTGCGCCGCTTCGGACCTTCCAGCCAGATGCTGTCCTCCAGGGCCAGGGTTTCCGTATTGATGACGGCGACATGGTCGCTCAGACGCTCTGCCACATAAAGAGTGCCCCCATCAGGTGAAAGCACCATGCCCTTGGGATTGGCTCCCGTGGAGATTCGTCCGATCACATAACGGCTGCTGATTCCCAGGTGGTTGGCATAGACGGCCAGTTGTTCGTCGGTGGACTCTTCCAGGAGTTTCCGGATCTCATCCAGGTCGATGACCGATACCATGTTGTTTCCACTGTGGGACACATAAGCCCGTTTCCCGTCCGGGGAAATGGCCAGTCCGAAGGGATCGGGGTTGAAGGCATTAGGCTCGTCCAGCAGTAGCTGGACGAGCCGGCCGTTTTCTTTACGTTAGATGATCCCAATTACGTGGGTCATCATACATACCCGCTCGATCTGGACAGCCGGGATCAGGTTATTGGGCCGGGTCAGAGTGGCAATGGCCAGGTCGCCCGACGGGGTGACCCGCACATTTTCCATGATATAGGCATTCTTGAATAATTTCCGTTCACTCACGTGCTGGTTCCTGGTCCCCAGGACGGTCATCTCGGTGACTGGGGAGGTCAGGTAAGGTACTTTCAGGGAGCGGCGGCTGGATACATATACCCCGCTTCCATCCGGGGTCATCGCTGCCGATACCGGGTTGTTGCCGGCTTTCAGACGCCTGCGTTCCTGGTCGGACTGAAGGTCGATGACCGAAACATCGGAGGAGTAGGAGTTGGCGCACCAGAGGTAATCGCCATCCAGACTGATGGCCATACCGGCCGGACCCGAGCCTGTTTTCAGGGTATCTGTGACCTCTCCCTTCTCCAGGTCAATCCGGTATATGTTATCGGCCCACTGATTGCTCACAAACCCTGTTTTACCATCCTTGCCCAGAACGAACGAGTGCGGGCGCTCACCCACCGCGATCTTTTCCAGGACTTTCCCGGCAAGGGGATCCACCACCACCACTTCATTGGATTCCTGTCCCACCACATAAAGCCGGTTCCCGTCCTCCGTAATGGCCAGGTTGTAGGGCGAGACGTAGGTCTCGTTAATCAGTTTGGCGATGAGATTGTCCTGTTGTGTATACACGTGGCAGGTCCAGCATTTAATGGGATGATCTTCCGCGGCCGTCATGTAGTTCACATGCACACGGGCCCATCGACCGCCGAAGATAACAATGGCGGCCAGCGCCAATCCGATGGATCCGAAAATCAGTACAGGTTTCAATCGTATCATGATGAGTTTTCTACTTATTATTCAGCTTTCATTGTTGCCAGGACGACCGGGTCCTCTCTGACAGCCAGGGGCTGTACGTTCTCCGGGGCCAGTTCGGGGTCCGCGTGACACCCGGTGCATGCCCTGCGCTCGCCCGGTCTCAGATAGATCCAGTCCGAAGGACCCCTGAGGGTTTCTCCCTGACTGTTCAGGGTTTCTATACGGAAAGGTGTATCCGCATCCAGCTTCAGGTAAAAGGAGCCATCCTCTTTCACCTCCACCTGGGCCAGCTCTCCGTCCAGGGTGGAGACCCGGATCCGGCTGGCCAGGGTGTCGCCCCTTATTCCTTCACGAACCGGGAGCATGGAATGGTTGATATCCTGTGACATCAGCAGTCCGGTTGGATTACTGGGGTTGACGGCGCTGGGCAGGATCCTGGGCCGCCCTTTCAGGCGCACGACCGGTAAAGGATCTGTCAGGTCCTTCTCACTGCTGAACAGCAGGGAGGGTGCATCTCCGGATCCGGGCTCGAATGTGTAGATGCCGTAGGTTTCGTTCCCGGAGGGGCGGTAGGAAACCAGGATACGTCCGTCATGAACGGCAAGTACCGAGGCAAACCTGCCTGCCAGGTCCTCGGACAGGTCCTCAAAGGTGTGCAGGGGCCTGTGGTGAAGTACCCTGGAGAGCTTTCCGGATTCTGAGATAAAGTAAATATGGCCATCGGGTGACTCACTGCCTCCGCTTACTGGCTTCAGGCCGCAGCATCCAGGAGTGTAAAGTTCCGCTTTGGTGCCATCGGGACGCATGATCATTAATGCCGCTTCCCGGGATTCGGGATATTCCTGTGTGCTGAAGTAAAGCACACGGCCTTCCTGCAGGATACTGGCGTAAAGATTCTTTGCCGGATTGTGGGTCACCTGGGTCAGACAGCAGCCGTCCATCCCGCAACGCCACAGGTCCTGGACCACTTTCCCCTTCACACTGTTTTCCCTGCTGAACAGGATGGTCTGATCAGGCAAAACAAGCGGGGAGGTGCAATTCTCTTCCAGCTCTGTAATCCGGGTGTGGGAACCCTTATTCATGTCCAGTACCCAGATTTGCCAGGGATCCTCGGCTTTCTCCTTTCCCTGAAAAACGAGGTAACGCCCATCGTGAGAGATCGAGGGAGCACATGCACTTTGAAATTCCTTCAGTAAAACCTTGCCCGCAGTCCCTGGTTTTTCAGGATCCAGGAGTACCAGCCTGGCACCCTCGCCTGTAAGCTCGGCATCAGCCTGTTCAACCGCGACTATTTTTCCTTCAAAATGATGACTGCTGCAGGAAAAACATCCCAACCCGGCCAGGCCGGCCAAAAGCATCACGCTCAGTCCGGTCAGCCATTTGCTACCAATGTTCATAGGCTTATTCATTCTTCTTTAACTGTAAGGATCTGGTTGGCATCCAGGTTTTCCAGGTGCTGAAC
>CAYRLP010000105.1:0-7869 GCA_964424935.1 uncultured Bacteroides sp. | reverse complement strand
GGTATAATCTGTCCGTCGTGGCACTATTGCTCCTGTTTTCATCGATAATTACAACCTTTCTTCTACTCTACAAACCTGTGTCACCCCTGCAGGAGGAGCGCTTACTGGCCCGTGGCCTCCTGCTTCTCCAGGAGGAAGCCGGGGCTGTAATAACCAGGTCCAGTCAACTGTTTATCCTGTTCGCTTATTTCTACTTGGCAGGTATCCTGTTCATGCTTGTTAGAACCACCTCTTCGTTTCTGTATCTCGGGGGACTGCGTAAAAATGCCACCCTGCCGGACAAGATCTGGCAGAGACGGTTTATGGAGCTATGCAACTCCCTGGAAATTAAGCGTCATGTCGATTTCCTCCTGACTGCTCGTATTAATACCCCTATGCTTGTGGGGTATCTGAAACCAGTAATCCTGGTACCTGCAGGAATGTTAACCCAGCTTCCGGTCAATCAGATCGAGACCATCCTCATTCATGAGCTTTATCATCTGAAACGTGGGGATTATCTGATCAACATCCTGCAACTATTTATGGAGGGTGTACTCTTTTATCATCCGGTCGTATGGATCATTTCGGCTTACATACGTAGCGAGCGGGAACACTGTTGTGATGACCGGGTCCTTAAAAGGACTGCGAATCCGGTTACCTATGCAAAGGCCCTGATCCATCTGGCGGAAGAACAACAGGCAACCAGACTGGCACCGGGTGCCGTCGGAGCCAAAAAACATAAATTGCATACCCGTATAAACAGAATTATAAATTATAGAACAATGAAAGCAACGATGCGTGATAAAGTCATTTCAGTGGCTCTTCTTGCAGGCTCCATACTACTGTTACTGGCCATAAGCAGTTTCAGTGCCGGACCCTCTTTTAGAATAGGTCACAGGATGCATTCAGAATCCATAGTAGATGCAATGGAACCCTTTGTGATGGTTGCTCCGGATACCATTCCGGAGAAATCGGAATCAGCCCGTGAAGAAGAATTACAGGAAGAAAGGTGGGAAGAGCTGAAAGAAGAACTGGAAGTCGCACAGGAAGAGGCCAGGGAAGCCATGGAAGAGATCGACTGGGAAGCCATGGAACAGGAGATGGAGGCCGCCCGGGAAGCGGCCAGAGAGGCCATGGAGGAGATTGACTGGGAAGCCATGGAACAGGAGATGGAGGCCGCCCGGGAAGCGGCCAGAGAGGCCATGGAGGAGATTGACTGGGACAAGATGAAACAGGAGATGGAAGCCGCCCGGGAAGAGGCCAGGGAGGCCATGGAAGAGATTGACTGGGAAGCCATGAAACAGGAGACGGAGGCCGCAAAATTAGAGGCCAGGGAGGCCATGGAAGAGATCGACTGGGAAGAGATCCGCACCGAGATGGAGAAAAATATCTCGGAAATGAAGATCGACATGGAGAAATTGAAGATGGATATCCAAAATTCTATGAATGAGATAAATTGGGATGAGATAAGAAAAGAGTTGGAAAAATCCAGGGTTTTCCTTGATTCCGTAAAGATTGAAATGGAACAGTAAAGATTTGGAATTTCAAATATATCCTCTATATTTGCTTGAACAGAGTTGGTACAGACTACCTATTAAATAGTCACTAACCCTAAAACTGAATCTGTGAATGAGGATCCCGGTTCCAAAAAGGACCGGGATTTTCTTTTTATAGTAAATCCATTTATATTCAGGCAGTTATATTCTTGTTTTCAAGGACGTATTTGTTACACTTACTGTTTTTGGCATTGAATTTGAATTTTCATTACCAAAGATGTAAAACCTATAAACCGGGAAATCATGAAAACCAGAAAATATACTGCCGCACTGCTGATAGCACTGATTTTTGCAACTGCGAGCATTCATGCACAATCAGCCAGACGTACCGTTTCCCAGGAACAAAGGGAACCGGCCAGGACCACAAGAACCCAGACTGCAAGGAAGGCAGAGACCGCACAGGTCCGCACCCAGCAGAACAGGAGTTCCCAGGCTGCAAGGAAAGCGGAAACCACGCAGGTCCGCACCAAGCAGAACAGGAGCTCCCAGGCTGCAAGGAAGGCGGAAACTGCGCAGGTCCGCACCCAGCAGAACAGGAGTTCCCAGGCTGCAAGGAAGGTGGAGACCACACAGGTCCGTACCCGGACAGCCAGGAACAACCAGGTGGAGCAGGCCCGCAGACCTGTAAGTATGACCACAACGAAGAATCCGCGTAGTACGTACCGGAAACCGACCAATGTGGTCACAGCGACGCCTCGCAGGATCCCTAATAAAAACACTGTCTACCGCAACAAACACTATTATGGCGGACATTTTTATCACTATGCCTATCCTACAAGAAAGGTGAGTATACATTATCACTATAATACCTATGTGAACCATTACCGGGTTCTTTACTATCCTAGTTTCGGGCATATTTACTGGACCCGTAGCATGTATCATGACTACCGCAGATGGTATCCTGAGTTCCATTGGAGATATAACTACGGATACATGATCCAGACCATTTCGGTATTCGATGCCAAATATAACCTGGGAGAGGTGGCCATGGTTTACGGTAGGGTCTATGCCTCCTGGTACAATGGCGAAACAGATGACTACCTGCTTTTCTTTGGTGGGGACTTCCCCAATCAGGAATTCACCGCGGTTGTTCCCGGTCATGTGGCACGCAGGTTCAGCAGGAGACCTGAACGATTCTTCCTGGGAGAACATGTAACCATTACCGGACTGATCACAACCTTTGACGGAATACCTGAAATAGTGGTGAAGAACAAAACTCAGTTGAGGCTTTACTAAGCTTACAGCAAAGTTATTAAGAAGAGGCTGCCCGCTTGAGGCAGCCTCTTCTCTTTTGTACACATTAAGGCACGATCAGGGAAGCACGCTGGATGGAATAGGCAGTGAAAATTCCCTGAGCCCCCTCTATATTGGAGGATACATTGGCAGGAGGTCCTGAAAAGAGCGGATTGTATCCGACTATTTCTAGCTGCGCATCGGTAACAAATTGATAGTAAGCCTGGTCGATGCAATCCATCTCAAGAATGATCGTATCACCCGGATGTACTGCTTCACGCGCGCTTTCATCACTTAAAAAACCAACGGGCAGTCCCGGGATGTAACCGGTGTCGAATAGGTCATCCGAAAGCACACTGTATTTCATCAGGGAGTCGGTCAGCATATCTCCGTTCTTCATAAGCTTAAATCCAAACCAGTCCCGTTGATCCAGGGGATGCGTCGCATACATCTGGACCTGGTAGCCGGATCCGATGGGTAACTCGAAATATCGTAGCTCAATCTCTTGCAGTTCCGCCCCACCCGGCATGGTGCTGCTGGCCTGATAAGATTCCTCCACACCATCATCATCCACATCCACCTGACTGATATGCAGATGATAGGTGGTTCCGGGCACCCCACTGAACGCTACGGGAGTCTCATAACATCCCGGATCCCCATCACGCTCGGTGAGCAGGAGGGTTTCATTCCCGAATGATAATTCAACCCGTGCATTTGATAAGCGCGGAGCGGGCTGGTTGTAGAAGTAATCACTGCTTACGGTAAGAAGAACCTTGTGCCTCAGTGAATCTGACGTAATCGTCCCCACCACCACCAGCCGGCGATAGGTTGAATCAAGCTCTATATCTATCCGTTCAGTACAGGCAGATGCAATAAGCAGGACTCCAACCTGAAACCACCAAAGATATGCAGGTTTACGCTTCATCAGAATTTGAAGTTATAGGTTATGGCCGGAACTATGGAGAACAGATAGGTCATTTCGGCATAGGTTACATCCGGTTGTACATCATCCTGGACAAAGCGCAGGGTCCATACATTCTTCCTGGCATAAGCATTGTAAACGGACAGGTTCCACTCCCCTCTCCATCTTTTGTCGGGTCTTTCCCTGCCCCTGAGGCTCAGGGAGAGATCCAGCCGGTGATAGGAAGGAAGCCTGTATTCGTTCCTACCGGTATACAGTGGAAGAATGTTACCCATCACCTCATACCTGCCGGAAGGAAGGGTAAAAGGGATCCCTGTACTGAAGATCCAGTTTGCTGCGATCCCGATCCTTGGTGTTACATTGTAGCTGAACACAATGGCCAGGTCATGGGGTTTATCGTAAGGAGCCGGATATGGTTTACCATCATTGATCTCAGGGAAATCCCGGATGGTCCTTGAAATCGTGTAACTGATCCAGCCGGACAGGTTACGTGTTTCGTATTTCAGATAGAATTCCGTTCCATAAGAAGCGGCCTCCCCGATACGAAGTTCTCCGTCCAGCCGCGGATTCAGCAATAGCTGGGCATGATCCCTGAAATCAATGGAGTTATTCATTTTTTTATAGTAGAGTTCTACCGATGAATGCAGGGTATGGCTCAGGAAATCTCTGAAATAGCCCAGGGATACCTGGTCGGAAAGTTGAGGCTCAATATTCGGGGAGGCAGGAAACCAGATTTCCAAAGGGGTACCTGCGGTGGAATTACTGGCCAGTTGCAGGTACTGCCTTGTTCTGGAATAACTTGCTTTCAGGGAGTGCTGCTCGCTCAACATATAATTTACGGCAATCCTTGGTTCTAGCCCGTGGTAAGCCTTGAAGAAGTCACCCCGGTCATACTTCACAGAATCCACCAGCTGGTAGTCTTCATTGTATTCGTAGATGGTGGCCGGACCAACATTTGCGAAGATGGAATAGCGGAGTCCGTACCTGATAGAGAAGTTCTCCCCCAGGATGGATTCTCCTGAGAAATAGAGTCCGTTTTCCAGGGAATAACTGGGAGGAAGTTCAAGATGCTGCTCTATCCCTCCCGAACTGATTTCAGCTGTAACCTCACCCGGTCTGATGATATGGTAGGTGGAAGAAGCCCCGAAACGGAAGGTATGGCCGGTGGAGGGGTACCATATAAAATCTCCTTTAATGCCGTAGTCATCCAGAAAGGAGTTCCAGTTAAAATATTCATCGGATCCCTCTGGAGTCCCCAGGTCATAGAAATAACGTGAATTTACCAGGGTGAAATTACTGAACAGGTTCCTGCCGAAGATATGATTCCACCTGAAGGTAAAGGTCCGGTTTCCGAATCGCATGCCTGCAAACTCCTCGTTGGCATAGGTATCGTTACCGAAATATCCGGAGAGAAAGATCCTGTTTTTTTCATTGATCCGGTAATTCAACTTCCCGTTCAAGTCGTAAAAGTAGAGTTTGGTATTCCTGAGCGCTTCCTCTTTGGCAAACAGGAGAAACAGGTCGGCATAGGTTCTTCTTCCCGCAAGCAGAAAGGAGATCTTGTCGGCAACGATCGGACCCTCCAGGGTGATCCGACTGGAGATGGTGCCTATTCCTCCGCTGGCTCCAATCTGCTTGCTGTTCCCCTCCTTCATCCGCACATCCAGAAGCGACGCCAGTCTGCCTCCCGAACTGGCAGGAATATCTCCTTTGTAAAGCTTCACTTCTTTAATGGCATCGTTGTTGAAAATGGAAAAGAACCCCATCAGGTGACTGGCATTGTATACAGGGGCCTCATCCAGGAGGATCAGATTCTGGTCGCGTCCTCCTCCCCTCACGCTGAAGCCCGATGACCCTTCACTTGTAAACTGAACACCTGGAAGCAACTGGATGGCTTTAATTACGTCCACTTCCCCGAGCAGTGCAGGTATCCTTCGAATGGACTGAATGGGAAGCCTGGTACTGCCTGTTTCCAACTGGGTAATCATGGAGTTCTGGCTGCTGGAGGAGACGGTAACCTCTTCCAGTTCATGAAGCTGTTCGCTCAGCTCCACATTTATGACCAGGCTTTCCGTAAGCCGGATCTGCCGGGTAACGGTCGAATAGCCTACATAGGAGTATAGCAGTGTATAACTGCCCGCATCAAGGGTCAGGGCGTAATAGCCGTATTCGTTGGTGCTGGTTCCTGTACCAAGTTCTTCGACAATGATATTGGCTCCGACCAGGACCTCACCGGTGGCGGCATCGCGTATATGGCCACTAACCGTTTCTTTCCCAAAGCTTTCTGGAAATAAACACAGATTCAGTAGAAGGAAAAGCAATGAGGTTCTACACATGCATGATAAACGGAAAAGGCAATAAATAAAGTGCGGTTGCCCTTATACAATTTGACTCATGGCATCAATAAATGCTTCCACCGAAGCAGTGACGATATCGGTGGATGCCGAAAATCCGTAGTAAACCACATTCTTGTGTTCCACCTGCATATGCACCTTTCCCATGTCATCGCTTCCCCTGGTAATGGCCTGGATGAGGAATTCCTCAATGCGTACCTTTTTGTTCAGGATCTTTTTGACCGCATTGATGGAGGCATCGACAGGGCCGTTCCCTTCGGCAATGGAAGTATGGCATTCTCCGTTCCAAAGGATACTCACGGTAGCCACGGGATTAGTTCCTTTTCCGCAGAGCACCTGAAGCTTGGACAGATGAAGGTTTCGCTGAATGTCCCTGTTTTTTGCTCCTGCGAGCATTTTAAGATCCTCGTCAATGATCTCCTTTTTAGAGTCAGCCAGCACCAGAAAGTCCTCATAGATTTTATCCAGGGCGGCTTTACTGAAGGTGTATCCCAGTTTTTCAAGCCGATGCTTTAATGCAGCCCGTCCACTTCTTGCAGTAAGCAGGATGGACGACTCATTGATCCCCACCGTTCTCGGATTGATGATCTCATAATTTTCGCGTCGCTTCAATACTCCGTCCTGGTGGATTCCGGAAGAGTGGGCGAAGGCGTTTCTGCCAACAATGGCCTTATTGGGCTGTACGGGCATTCGCATCAGGGTCGAAACAAGCCGGCTGGTCCGGTATATCTTCTTGGGATTGATATTGGTGATCAGGTTCAGGTGCTTTCGGCTCTTTATGATCATGGTCACCTCTTCGAGCGAAGTATTCCCGGCCCTCTCTCCGATTCCGTTTATGGTGACTTCAACCTGTCGCGCCCCGTTAATCAAGCCGCTCATGGTATTGGCAGTGGCCATACCCAGGTCGTTATGGCAATGGGTGGAAAGGATTGCTTTGTCCATATTGGGAACGTGATCCACCAGGTATTTGATCTTCTTTCCGAATTCATCCGGCAGTGTATAACCCGTAGTATCCGGTATATTGATTACGGTCGCACCGGCATTGATCATAGCTTCCACCACCCTTGCAAGATATTTGTTATCTGAACGTCCTGCATCTTCCGCGTAGAATTCAACATCTTCCACAAATGATTTGGCATACTTGACCGCTTCGACCCCCCGCTCTATGATCTCCTCGGGATTACTGTTAAGCTTATGGTAAATGTGGTAATAGGAGGTTCCGATCCCGGTATGGATGCGTGGTCGTTTGGCGAACTTCAGGGATTCTGCTGCCACCTCGATGTCCTTCTTGACAGCCCTGGTCAGAGCACAGATGACCGGTTCGGTCAGTGCCTTTGAAATCTCAACTACCGAATTGAAATCCCCGGGGCTGGAAATGGGGAACCCGGCTTCAATAATATCCACACCAAGTTCCTCCAGGGCTTTGGCTATCTCTATCTTTTCAATGGTATTCAGCTGACAACCTGGAACTTGTTCCCCGTCCCTCAAGGTAGTGTCAAAGATGTAAACTCGATCCTTAGCCATGACTTAGTTGATTTACAGTTTAGTTGGTAACTCACAAAGGAAATAAATTTAATGCTAAATCATGCTATTCAACATAGTTTAAATTCTGGAAGGGGTTCAGTCGAACTCCTGTTTCAGTTGTTTGACCCATGCGGCCACCCGTTGTTTGTTCATGGAACCCTGGTTCTCATAATCGATGGCGAGACCCAGAAACTGTTCATTTCGCAGGGCCCGGGAACTTTCGAAATCATACCCTTCTGTGGAGGTAAAGCCCACCAGGGTGGCTCCCTCGAACCGCTTCAGCCAATAAGGATCCCGGTAT
>CAYRLP010000104.1:2195-7890 GCA_964424935.1 uncultured Bacteroides sp. | reverse complement strand
GGTTTACACGCTATCGTTCCATGTTTGAGTTCGGTAAGCTTTCCGGAGGGCGGATCCGGATCCACAAACAACATTTCTCCATGGTGGATGATTCGGTCCGGGCTTTTCATACGGAGACACTGGAGAAGCTGGAAGCGCTTCACAGCACGGAGGCCCTGCCGGAATTGGAACTCCCGGACGGGTTAAATGCGAATTTGAGATCTTACCAGGTTGAGGGATTCAGATGGTTATGCTTTCTTCAGAAGAACGGGTTTGGAGGGTGCCTTGCGGACGATATGGGCCTGGGAAAAACCCTGCAGGCCATCGCAGTGCTGCTGAGATCCAGGGAACTCTTAAAACACACCTCGCTGATTATCGTTCCGGCTTCGCTGATCCATAACTGGGAGAAGGAGTGCAGCAGGTTTGCACCGGGATTAAAGGTATTGATCCATCAGGGCAATCAGCGTAACCGTGAATTATCGAACTTCAGCTATTACGACCTGGTGATTTCGACCTACCATACCGTCCGACAGGATAGCATAAACATTTCAGGCTTTCACTTTCATTACATTGTACTGGATGAAAGCCAGATGATCAAGAATTCCTCCTCGAAGCTGTATCATGCTGTGTTAAACCTGCAGTCCGATCATAAGATCGTGCTTACTGGTACGCCCATTGAAAATTCCCTGACCGACCTTTGGTCGCAGGTAAATTTCGTGAACCCGGGATTGCTGGGAACCCTGAGTTTCTTCAAGAACAATTTTGTACAGCCCATAGAGAAAAAAGGAGACGGGGAAAGAGAGGATCAGCTCAAAGAACTGATCAGGCCCTTTATTCTCAGACGAACCAAGGAAGAGGTTGCCAGAGAACTGCCTCCGGTGTTTGAGCAGGTTCGTTACGTGAATATGACCGAATCGCAGAAAAGAATATATGAGGAGGAAAAATCCCAGGTTCGCAATGCCCTGCTGGAAAATGTGGAGGAAGTGGGACTGGAACGATCATCCATGATGGTGCTGCAGGCACTGACACGTCTTCGACAGATTGCAAACCATCCCGACCTGGTGGAAGATTTTGAGGGAGAGGATTCCGGGAAGTTTTCGGAAGTCTACCGGGACATTGAAAGTGTTATTTCAGAAGGGCACAAGATACTGGTATTTTCTTCTTTTGTAAAACACCTCGACCTGTTCAGGGTCCGCCTGGAGGAGGATGGCATCGGCTACGCCTATCTGACAGGCTCCAGGAACAGCCAGCAGAGGAATCGGGCCGTAAAGGATTTTCAGACCGGGGATAAATGTCCGCTCTTCTTAATCTCATTGAAGGCGGGGGGAGTTGGCCTGAACCTGACCGCAGCCGATTATGTCTTTATCCTGGATCCTTGGTGGAATCCGGCAGCGGAAATGCAGGCCCTAAACAGGGCCCACCGCATCGGGCAGGGGAAAAGTGTCTTTGTATACCGCTTCATATCCAATGATTCCATCGAGGAGAAGATACAGCGGCTTCAGGAACGCAAGCGTGAACTTGCCGAGACTTTTGTAACATCCAATAATCCTTTGAAATCACTTACTCAGCAGGAGTTGCTGGAGCTTTTCAGTTAAGCGGCGGACCGGTTCAGAACCTGTATACAAGCGTTGCCAGAGCGCCACCGGCCATCGGTGAGATCCCCAGCTGAAGTGAGGAGGAACCCTGCATCTTCAGATCCTGTTCGTAATCCGCCCTGGAGAAGGCATAGAAGGTCATGGCCACGATACTGGCTGATCCTAGGATCCCGCTGGCTATGGTAAGGGGAAGGGTGGCTCCCTCGTCGGTTGTAAATTCGTGAAGTGCCAGGGAAGTGGGGATGACGGAGAGGGCATAAAGGGTCCAGCCCAGTTTGGCCCTGGAATGGAAAATGGACTTGGGAATATTCACCGATCGGCCGCCCGCATAAATCAGGGGAGGAACCGCCAGGATCATGGCGGAGGCCGGGATTCCGGCGTATCCCGCATTCCATTCATTGACCAACGCTGACACAAACATCAGGCCAATCACCGAGGGGGCGGCGATATAACCCAGGGTGGTGGCCTCCCTGGCCCATCCGGTTGCCGGGTAGTCCAGAACAATGGTATCCCTACTTGCCGGTGGCTCGCCAAGGGGGGATTGCGCCCCGGTTTTACTCAAACCAATGAAACCAAGAATCAACAATAGGATGAGTTTCCGGCTCATTTTACGGATGATTTTATGGCAATTTACTTATAATTTTTAATCATCGTTTTACCTTTATCCCATGCGCGATTGTTTGATAAAGGAAGTACAGTACAGGACCAGCCGGTCGTCCGGACCGGGCGGCCAGCATGTAAATAAAACAGAAACAAGGGTCGAACTGATATGGGCCCCCGCTAGATCACTTTGCCTGAATGAGGCCCAGAAAACAACATTAATGAAAAGGCTGGGCCATCGTGTCACAGAGGATGGACTGCTGGTTCTGGCTTCTGAGAAGTACAGGTCACAGCACCGGAACAAGGCAGAGGTCACCGAACGGTTCCTGGATCTGGTCCTCAGCAGCCTGGTTCCGGTGAAGAAGCGCCGACCAACCCGCCCCACGCGGTCCAGTGTGGAAGAACGGATCAAGAATAAAAAGATACGCGGGGAACTGAAGCGGTCTCGCAGAAACCCTGGGGATACTTAAACTGTCGAATCGTAATGTCATGGAGAAAGTTGTTTAAAAGTATGAAAAAGCAATACTTCTGATTATTATTGCATATACAACCGAACGAATGAAAAACTACAGCATCCCATCCTTCCTCTGTTTTCTGTCTCTAATCCTCATCTATCCCAAAGGCTACGGCCAGGACCTGGATTCACTCCTGAACAACAAGCGGGTGTACCAGGCCGTAAGCATCGGGGACCTGCCTCCGCCCCGGATCGACGGAGTGCTTGACGATGAAGCATGTGCCCTCGGGGAATGGCAGGGGGATTTTACCCAGCAGAACCCGGATGGTGGTGCAGAGCCCAGTTTTGAAACCTATGTCAAGGTCCTGTATGACCAGTCCGATCTGTTTGTGTCCATTATCTGCCAGGATGATGAACCGGAGCTGATCCGGGATTATTTCGACCGGAGGGATGCGCTCACCGGGGACATGACCGGGATTGCCATTGACAGTTACTGGGACAAGCGGACGGCCTTTGAGTTCAACCTGAGTGCTGCCGGACAGAAGTTGGACATCAAGCACCGGGGCGATTACATCTGGGATATTAACTGGAACGGGGTATGGGATGGTGCCACATCAAAGATTGATACCGGCTGGGTGGCCGAGATGCGGATTCCCTTCAGCCAGATCCGGTACAGCAACCGGGAGGAACATGTGTGGGGGATGCATGTGTGGCGATGGATCGATCGTAAACAGGAAGAGGACCAGTGGCAATGGATCCCACTCAATGCACCGGCCATGGTCTATCTGTTAGGGGAATTAAGGGGAGTGAAGAATATCCGTGAATCCAGGCAGGTGGAATTTCTGCCCTATGTGCTGAGCTCCATCGAGAAACCTGCCGACGGGGAAGGTTTTGATCCCCTGAAATTCAACGGGGGCCTGGATGCCAAGGTGGGCATCCGCAGTGATTATACCCTGGACCTGAGCATCAATCCTGATTTCGGACAGGTGGAAGCGGATCCTTCGGTACTGAACCTGACCTCTTTTGAGACTTTCTATGAAGAGAAACGGCCCTTCTTCCTGGAAGGGACGGAAATATTTGACTTTGAGCTGGATGGCGATATTCCGTACTATTCGCGGCGCATTGGAAGCGCCCCCACTTTTCCGGACCGGTGGGGAGGCGAGGAGATTTCTGATGTTCCCCTGCAGACCACCATCCTGGGGGCTGCCAAGTTAACCGGAAAAAGCAGCAAGGGACTATCCGTCGGCCTGCTGAACGGGCTGACCGCCCAGGAAATGGCTGTGGCCAGAGACGGTTCGGGATCGGAGCGTGAGATCCAGGTGGTACCGCTGAGCAATTACCTGTCGTCCCGTGTAAAGAAGGAATTCAATGAAGGAAACACCATTGCAGGAGGAACGTTCAGCCTGGTGAACCGGATCTCCCCGGAGTCAGAAGTTCAGACACTTCTGCCCTCGGCGTCGGTTTCCGGTGGACTGGACCTGCTGCACTACTGGAATAACAAGAATTATTTCCTGGAAGTGAAGTCTATAGCCAGTCAGTTACAGGGATCCCCTGAAGCGATCCTGCAAAAGCAGCTGGCCCACAATCACCGTTTCCAGCGGCCCGACGCAGATTACCTGGAGGTGGACAGCACCCGGGAACAGCTTGCCGGACACGGCGGATTGTTCCGGATAGGGAAAAAAGGAGGGAAATTCAACTTCAATCTACTGGTCCAGTACCGTTCCCCGGGATTGAACCTGAATGATATGGGGTATATCCGTCAGGCGGACTTCATCGGACAGCAAACAGAGATCGCCTACCGAATGCAGGAACCGAAAGAATGGATCCGGAGTTATACGCTCACCCTGGACCAGGGAGCCCGGTGGAGCTTCGGCGGGGAAAATATTGACAACCACCTGGGATCCCGCATCAATCTGATGAATAACAGGCTCTGGAGTTTTTCAGCGGGCTATGAATACCTGTTCTCCCATCTGGACATCCGGGAGCTTAGAGGGGGCCCTGCACTTCGCATGGACGGGGAACATCAGACCTTTGCCTCAGTCTCCTCCAACAGATCCAGGAACCTTTCAGTCACCCTGGGTATGCATTTCAACAGTTATGATGTGCGCGATTCCCACCAGGAGATTCTTTATGCCCAGGTCACCTGGTTGCCCATAAAAAAGATCAGGCTGAGTGCGGTTACCTCCATGAACTGGCGGAAATACCACCAGCAATATGTCTCAACTCTTTCTGCAGGAAATGAGCAGCTGTACCTAGTGGGACACATCGATCAGCAAACCCCTTCCTTTACCTTCCGGGGAGAGATCTTTTTCACACCGGAGCTTTCCCTGCAATATTATGGAAGCCCATATTTCTCCGTGGGGAGCTACGAAGGGTTCCGGAGCGTGGAACAATCCAGGGATAAGGAGATGGAGACCCGTTTGGACGATCTGGACGTCAGTTATGATGCAGGCAGCAACAGTTATGCCTTCGATCATAACGGGACCTCCTGGAGTTTCGGGAATCCTGATTTCAGTTTTTCGCAGTTCCGTTCCAACCTGGTATTCCGGTGGGAATACAAGCTGGGGTCCACCCTTTACCTGGTATGGGCCCATGACCGTTCCGGCTGGGAGGGGACCTACAACCCCGCAACGGACATTGTCGGTGACCTTTTTGGCATGAAAGGAAACAACATATTTATGTTCAAACTGAATTTCTGGTTTTCCCTGTAAAGGTTCCCACAGGATTTATTGTTACTTTTAAAAGTTACGAAGCAACATCACCAATTAAAGCAAATCATATGCAACGCAGAACTTTTTTGAAAAGCAGCGCCGCAGCCACCGGTGCTATGATAACCGGTGGGATGGCTCATGCCTCGGCAATTTCCGCATCCCCTCCAGCCAGGGGCCAACATCAGTTCAAGCTCAAGTATGCACCCCATTTTGGCATGTTCCGGCAGTCAGCCGGCGAAGACCTTCTGGATCAGATCCAGTTCATGGCTGATGTGGGATTTACCGCCATGGAGGACAATGGCATGAAGGGAAGGGAAGTTGCCACGCAGGAGAAGATCGCCAGTAAGATGGCCAAC
>CAYRLP010000104.1:0-2185 GCA_964424935.1 uncultured Bacteroides sp. | reverse complement strand
GAAATGGGGGTTTTTGTGGCCCATACCATTTACTGGACTGAACCCAGTCTGACCAGCGGGAACAAGGAAAAACTGGATGAGTTCCTGAAGGAGATCAGGGAATCCGTGGATGTGGCAAAACGGGTCAATGCCCGTTGGATGACTGTGGTCCCGGGCTTTGTGGATTTGAGGCAGGATATGGGATACCAGACCGCCCATGTAATTGAAGCCATGAGACGGGCCTGCGAGATTCTGGAACCACACAACCTGGTCATGGTGATGGAGGTTCTGAATTTCAGGGACCACCCGGGTTTGTTCCTGAACAAGGTATCACAGGCCTATGAGATTTGCAGGGCAGTGGACAGCCCTTCCTGCAAGATCCTGGATGATTTGTATCACATGCAGATCCATGAAGGGAACCTGATCCCGAATATCGATCTGGCCTGGGACGAGATTGGTTATTTCCAGACCGGTGACAATCCGGGCAGGAAAGAACCGACTACCGGGGAGATTAATTACAGGAACGTGTTCAAACGCATCCATGAAAAAGGATATACCGGAATCATCGGCATGGAACACGGCAATTCCATCCCGGGAAAAGAAGGGGAGCAGGCCGTAATAGATGCCTATGTTCAGGTGGATCAATTTTAAGTAATTGATTAGATAACTTATTATAAGTTACTGATCATTTTTATATTAAATAATACCGGGTCGCTCAACTACCTGAGCAACCCGGTATTTTATTAGTACTTCCGTGTATGTGGCAGAGCTTGTTGATTAATCGGAACCTGCAATCGGAATGACCCTGTCAATATCAACCGGACCCAGCTTTATTTCACTCCTGGGACCCAGGGTCAGGTCGGAGCCCATCATCTCCTCCCAGGTTACCTTTTTTCCGGTATAGGCCGATATACGACCCATAATGGCGGTCAGAACCGATCTGGCGGTCTCCTCTGCTTCGACGATCTGTTTCCCTTCCCGTATCGCAGTGATCAGGTCGATATGCTCCTGGACATAGGGATCATTTTCCAGGGGCTCTCCCTGTTCATCTACCGGTGAGGTATATTCATAAAGAACATTTCCTTGCGTATCGTAAACATGGTGGAGGTCTCTGCTGGCGGTAAGTGAATACCCTTTTGAACCCCTGATCTGCTCAGTGACGTTATTGGCACAATCATTGATCTGGCGGCACATGGAATTCATATGGACGGTCTTGTCATATATGAAGTCCACACTGAAGTTGTCGTAGCAGTCACCTGTTTTCCTTCTCAGCCTGGAACCCATTCCGACTGCTTCTACGGGGGGAGCTCCCACAAACCAGTTGCTTACATCAATGTTGTGTACATGCTGTTCCACGATATGATCGCCCGAGAGCCAGGTCCAGTTGACCCAGTCCCGGATCATCCATTCCATTTCGGTCCATCCGGATTGATTTTCCTTGTACCATAGCTGGTTCTGGTTCCAGTATACATTGGTGGAAACAATGTCACCGATCATACCGGCATCGATACGAGCTTTCACGTTGTTGTAAGACCACTGGTGCCGCCGCTGTGTGCCGGTGACCACGCAAAGCCCTGCAGCCTCAGCCTGCTTGGAGGCAGCCATGACAGCGCGTGCTCCCGGTGGGTCGACTGCTACCGGCTTTTCCATAAATACATGCTTTCTCGCCTCCACACAGGCCTGAAAGTGTTCGGGACGGAAATAGGGAGGGGTTGCCAGGATGACGTAATCCAGGTCCACCTCAAGAAGCCTTTTATAGGCATCAAATCCTACAAAACAATTGGCATCCTCAAGTTCAACATTTTTCTGATCTTTCAGTTTTGTCCTGAGTTCGTCAACCCGGTCCTGAAAAACATCCGCAAGCGCGACAATGCTTAAATTCGGTCCCGCGTCAAGAAAATTCATGGCTGCACCGGATCCCCGTCCGCCACAACCAACCACACCTGCTCTCAACGGTTGCCCGTCCACAGCGGTTTTAAGAAATGCGGGTTCTATTATATCAAGGGTGGATTCTCCCGGAGTGCAGGATCGAATCAATTGGCTGGCGCCGATCACACCGATGGCACCCAAAGCAGTATTTTCTAAAAATCTGCGTCTGCTGGTTGGTCTGGTTGATTTCATTTCAATATCATATGGTTTAGTTAGGTTAAGTTGATATAGCAAATTTAGCAAGTTATTCGGCAGGAGCCTCATCATACTCACACAC
>CAYRLP010000103.1:0-7892 GCA_964424935.1 uncultured Bacteroides sp. | reverse complement strand
CCCTTGCTTTCACCAGTTTCAAGCGTATTGTTCCGGTAAACAAAAGCATAATCATTCACGTTGTTCACCACAAGATCGAGATCTCCGTCATTATCCAGGTCAGAAAACGCAGCCCCATAAGAGTATGAGGGAATTTCACTAAACCACTCACCGGACACCTTTTTGAAAGGCAGGTTCTCCCTGTTTTCGAATGCGAAATTCTGAACCTTTACGGAAGGTAGTGTGTGAATCATCTCCAGCGGAGCCTCCATCTTGCCCCAGCCTCCCGACATATTCAGAATGGCATCCTTATCGGTCATGTCCCTTGGATAGCCGTTGGATACGAACAGGTCCTTATCCCCGTCATTATCATAATCTGCAAACAACGGGGCCCAGCTCCATTCGGTCCTGTAGATTCCCATCCACTGTCCCACCTCACTGAATGGCAACATTTTTCCATTGAGAAAGCCATTGTGCAGGTGCAACATATTGCGAAGGTACTGGTGTTCATACCCATATCTTTCATCATTGATATAGTAGATATAGCCAAAGCCGTTGATGGTTTGTTTCTTCCGGGGATAATCCTCGGGCATCATGTCGAGCGTGAAGATCTCAGGATTTCCATCATTGTTAAGATCGGCCATATCGCATCCCATGGATGAGCGGGTCTGATAAGAGAGATATACATCGATCATATTCCTGAAGGTACCGTCACCCTGGTTAATATAAAGCAGATCATTGGAGATATAGTCATTGGATATGTAGATATCTGTATATCCGTCCTTATTCACATCTCCAAGTGCCAGCCCCAGGCTGAATCCCTCAAAGATAATTCCAGCCTCCAGGGAAACATCGCTGAAAGTGCCGTTCCCGTTATTCCTGTAAAGTCTGTCATTGCTGGGTGCTGTTCCATCGTTGATCTTTGGACGGTAACCGGCGAACAAGCGTTCATTAATGTAGTTATTCAGCACAAAGAGGTCCAGGTCCCCGTCCAGATCATAATCAAAGAAAGCCGCATGCACGGAATAACCTTCATCTGCAATGCCATACTCTTCTGCCATTTCCACAAAGGCCAGCTGCCCATTCTCCTGGACTCCCTGATTAAGGTATAACTTGTTTCCCCTGAGCGTTGAATCGTTGTATGCCGTACAGGTGAGATAGATATCCTTCCAGCCATCGTTGTTAATGTCCACAAAAGTCACACCGCTGTACCAGCGCCCATCCTCCAGCCCGGACAGACAGGAGGAGATATCCGCGAATTTGAATTTCCCCTTGTTAAGGTATACTCTGCTTGCCACCTGGTTTCCTGCGAGCACTACATCCTGCCATCCATCGTTGTTGAGATCTGCGATCCCCACACCCGCCCCGTTATAGATATACTCGAAATTCATCACATTGAGACTGTCGGTCTCCTTAATCTGGTTGATAAAGTCAATGCCGGTACGCTTCGGATCCAGCAACTCAAAGCGGTGGTTTTCCTTACAGGAGAAAAGGGCCAGGGTTAGAAGGGCAAGGATGGCAGTCCTCATAGCATTAATTCATAGGTCCTGAAGCCCAAGTAACAAAAAAAACTGATTCAACAGTAGTCAAGGAACTCTTCGATGTACATGGATGTGGTGTATATTCTTAAAAATATAAATTATTATTCCTATTACATGATAGAATCATACCTGGAAAGTCCACGGGTAATCTATTAATTTCAGTACTTCTGAAATACGCAGAGAAATGGATCCGTGAGAACATAAGATTAATAGAGGAAAAAATTAAAAATCAAGGAAATAGTCTTTGTTTTAATTATTAGACTACCTTTGCCTCGATTTAGATTTGAAAAACTGCGCAGTTCTTACCTCCTCCTTATCCTAGGATAGTATTTCATTGCTCTCTTTCTTAAATCCGATGCTACACAGAAGCTGACGGAGCAAATCCGTTTGCTTCGATTAACTTAATTAATTACGAATAATATGAATATTTATGTTGGAAACCTTGATTTCAAGGTGAATGAGCATGATCTGGAAGAGGCATTCTCCGAGTACGGTACAGTTAGCTCAACAAAGATTGTTAAAGAAAAATCTAATGACAGAAGCCGTGGATTTGGTTTTGTCGAAATGGAGGATCAGAATGAAGCTAAGAAAGCGATTGAAGGGCTTGATGGCGCAACTTTCCAAACCAGGAAACTTGTGGTCAATGAAGCAAAACCGAGAAAGAACAGTTATAACAGTTTCTAATACCGAAGTCATGAAAAAGGGAATCGTAAAATGGTACAATGAGGTCAAGGGATTTGGTTTCATTTCTATCGATGGTGAAGAAGATGTATTTGTTCACCGCTCAGGAATATATAGCACATCTGGTGGTCTTCAGTCTGAACAGGAAGTAATGTTCGACACCAAAGAAGGCGAGAAAGGCGTGTATGCAGTGAACGTGAAATCCGTCATCTAGTACCTGAATTTTGAAATCATTTAAAATAGGAGATCTCAATATACCCGTTCCCATTATACAGGGCGGAATGGGTATTGGGATCTCATTATCAGGCCTTGCTTCAGCAGTGGCTAACATGGGGGGAATTGGTGTCATTTCTACGGTAGGCATTGGTTTCCTTAAACCAAACCCGGGTAAAAACATCCGGGACAACCACATTGAAGCTATTCGCAATGAAATAAGAAAAGCGAGAGAACTCACCAAAGGTATCCTGGGTGTAAATATCATGTCTGTGATCACCAATTTTTCTGATATGGTACGGACGTCCATTGAAGAAGGGATCGACATTATTTTTGCCGGGGCCGGCCTTCCCCTGGATCTTCCCAAATACCTCACCCCAGGCAGTAAAACTAAGCTTGTGCCCATTGTTTCATCGGGCCGCGCATCCGAAATTATCAGTGCAAAATGGAAGCGAAATTACGACTACTTACCTGATGCATTTGTTGTGGAAGGTCCAAAAGCAGGCGGACACCTGGGATTTAAGGCCGAAGATCTGGACGATCAAAACAATTCCCTTGATAACCTTATCCTCGAAGTTAAACAGGTTGTCAACAGGATTAAACAGCAATATAAGAAGGAGATCCCGATTGTTGCTGCCGGGGGTATCTACAGCGGTGGGGATATGTATCAAATCATGAGCAAGGGAGCTTCGGCTGTGCAACTAGGCACCCGATTTGTGGCCACGGAGGAGTGTGATGCTTCCGATGGATTCAAAGATGCATTCATTCATTCCCGGGAAGAAGATATTCAGATCATTAAAAGTCCGGTTGGACTTCCCGGCCGAACCATATTCAATCAGTTCCTCCGGGAGACCAGGGAGGGAAAACGCAGACCTTCCGTTTGCAAATACAATTGCATCAGGACCTGCAATCCTAAAACCACCGAATACTGTATTGCCGATGCCCTGCTTGAAGCCTACAACGGAAACCTGAATGATGGCTTTGCTTTTACAGGTGCCTCCGCTTCTAAAGTCCAGAAAATCTCTACGGTTCAGAAAGTCTTCGAGGAGCTCAAAGAGGGATATGCCAAGGTGAAGAACAGGATTGAAAACAGTAAGCGCTGATTTGATAATCAATTGCAGGTTGCATTATGAAACAGGGGATCCCATGTAGTTTCATGGATTCACCTGTTTTCTGGGCCGGCTTAATCCTAAACCCACAATCATCACCCCATCCATCAGATCCTCCTGCTCGTAATTGCATGAAAACGTTAAAAAGATGTTAAAAGGAAACTTTTAGGAAGCTTACAGGTTTACTTGAAGATTGATTTTCAGGTAGATGAAAAACCGGCAACCGTTTAAAGCAATCATCACAAAAGGGATCCTTGCTTTCATAATGATGATCCTGGTTATACAGGTCACCCATGCACAGATATCCGGGAGAGTTACGGATGAATCGGGTTCACCGCTGGAATATGCCGCGGTTGCCGTTTATGATCAACAGGACAGTTCCCTGGTCACCGGTACCATCACGGATGAAACCGGTGTGTTCCGGATCAGCAATATGAAAAAGGGAGGCTACTATGTCGTATGTTCATTTATCGGATTTCAGCCTCAGCAAATCGAGGATGTGCGAATTGACTCCAGACAGGACGACCAGGACCTGGGTACCATTGCACTCCACCTGGGTGCACAATTGGATGAGGTGACCATCGAAGCAGAGCGACCCACCGTGATCAGTAAGATTGACCGCCAGGTGTTTGCTGCCTCCTCGTTTGAAAGCGCCCGCGGAGGGACCGCCCTGGATGTGTTGCGGAATTTGCCTTCTGTCAGCATCAACGGGGAAGGGGAGATCAGCATACGTGGCAGTACGGGATTTGTGGCTCTTCTGAACGGTAAACCCATACAGGGAGATGCTGCCACATTTATCAGTCAGTTACCAGCCAACGCGGTGAACCGGATCGAAGTTATCACTGCGCCCTCGGCCCGTTACGATCCGGAAGGAAAAGCAGGCATGATCAACATCATCACAGAGAACGGAGCAGTCAATGGTACCTTCGCCCAGATCAATGTACGTGGCGGATTCCCTTCCATAGAAACCTTAGGAAATGCGGTACCGCACCAGCGATACGGGCTGGATGCCATTTACAATCTCCGGAAGGACCGCTGGAATATCTCCCTCGGGGCGAACTATCAGCGAAACGATCTGGGGGGAAGGCGTGAGGGGGATGTATATACCATCATCAATGATACCATGACCCGTTTTCCTTCCACGGGGGAACGCAGTTTCGATGAAATCAATTACAGCGGCCGTTTTTCGCTGGACTATACACCTGATACCTCCAATTCTTTTTCTTTCGGTTTATATGCAGGGATCCGGGACAAGGACCGACTGGCCGATATTGTATATTACGACAACCATGCCATTGCACCTCCGGAGGACGGTGACCGGATCTATACCTTCCAGTATTATAACCACAACCTTCGCAACCGGCGGGGTGACTTTGCCCTGGGCAGCCTGGACTACTCTCATCTGTTTGCGGACCGGTCCAGGTTTTCGGCCTCTGTACTTTATGAGTATACCCTGCTGGGGGGGCCCACGGTCAGCCAGAACCTGGGATACCCGGATCACAGCATCGTTTATCAGGATGAATACAACACCAACGACAATCCACTGCACGGGGTGCGATTCCGGGTCGATTACCGATGGAAACCTTTTGCCTTCGGAACCATAGAAACCGGCTACCTGTTCCGGAACCTGAACCACACCGGGGATTTCTACTATGAAAGGAAGAACAATGAGACCGGTGAGTATGAGCTGGTACCTGAATTCTCCAGTGAGGTGGACCTGAAACGACAGATCCATTCCGGCTATATTCAACTGACCGGAGTCCGTGAAAGATGGGAATACGAAGCGGGTATCAGACTGGAAGCCATGGACCGGACCCTGGACCTGAGGGATAAAACAAACACGGTGGATACCACCTATCTTTACGACTTTATCAAACCCTATCCCGCAGTATCCTTACAGTTTGCTGTAAAGGATGATTTGAAGCTCAAAGCGGCTTACAGCAAGCGGGTGGAACGAACCACGACCTTTAAAATGAACCCCTTCCCGGAGCGGGAACATTCTGAAACCCTGGAACAGGGGGATCCCACCCTGCTGCCCGAATTTATCGACTTGTTGGAACTGGGGATGGTGAAGAATTTCAGTGGAAGCAGTTCATTGTATGCCACCACATATTTCCGGAGTGTGAAGAATGTGGTAAACCGCGTGAACACCGTGTACAACGATACCATACTGAACAGGATCTATTCCAACGTGGGTAACTCCACCTCCCTGGGGCTTGAGATCGGGACACAGCTGAATCCGACGGAGAACTGGAGCAATTTCATAGGGGCCAACATCTACTATTATTCACTGCAAGGTGCTTTCAACAAAAGGAAGATAGATTCTCACGGCTTCATCTATTCGATCAATGCACAATCTACTGTTCGTTTCTGGAAAACAGCTTCCATCCAGTTTTCACTCAATTATCTTTCCGAACGCATAACTGCGCAGGGGGAGGACTCACGATACTACCAGCCCAACCTTACCCTCCGGAAGACCTTTCTGGATCAGCGCCTGGCGGTTGCCCTGCAATGGCAGAACATCGACATGGGACTGCTGAACACCAATGAACAGCGGATTACCACTTACAGTGAAGGAGAATTCTATACCACCACCAACTACATTTACGAGGTGGATATGGTCCTCCTGAATCTCTCCTACACCTTCAGCAATGCGAAAAACCGCTCCCGTTTCATAAAAAGTGAATTCGGCGAGCGGGAATTCTGATTCCGGCTCTCTTTATTCTTTGTTTAGTATAAGAGCCAGAAACCGGTCCACATCGTAAAGCGCCGATTGCGCCGCAGGGGATATTTGCGGTAACAACAGGTCAAAGATATGCTGGGTCCATGGAAAAATCACGTTGATGGCCGGCACCCCTGAATCAACCAGCTTTTTGTAGAGTTCCAGGGTGCCCCCAATGGGCACCAGGAAGTCTTTGCTTCCCTGGATCAGCAGGGTAGGTGGTGAACCCGGATTAACATGGGTCGTCGGGCTGGCCAGCTGATACATCTCAGGAACTTCATCCGTATGGCCGCCCAGCAGGATATCCAGCCGGCCGGCAAATTTGAATGTTTCCTTGCCTTCGACTTTCGTGCCAATGGGCACCGGGGGCAGCCGTTTCACGTGATAGTGATTATATCCCTCCACCAGGTCTGCCGGACCGTAATAGGAGATGAGTCCACATACAGACAGATCTACGTTTTTCAGCTCTTGCGGCGTTAATTCGACAAGTTCGGGGGTATAACCGGCCAGAAGGGCGATGTGTGCCCCGGCCGAACCGCCCCCCAGAACGATCTTTTCAGGATTCACATTATAACGGGAGGCATTTTCTTTCAACCATGCAACCGCACGTTTGGCATCGCCTACCATGCCGTAAATATCTACCTCGGGGATAAGTCGATAAGCCAAATCCATCACCACATGTCCCTGTGATGCCAGGTGGCGGAAGAAGGGCCTGGAGCCCACATCCTTATCCAGTATGGCCCACGCACTTCCATGAAGGTAGATGAACCCCAGTCCGGATGCATGGCCTTTGGCCGGAACCCAGAGGTCACAGAGCAGTTGCCGGTCAGAACCGGGTATGGTCCAGAAAGGAACGTTGCGTTCCCATGTTGGTTCCGGCACAGCTTTCATCCGTAGGAAGCAGGTCCACCGTCTGCGAACCATTCGCCCGGCTTGCTCAGGTTTTATTTGATTTCTCCAGCCGGTCCCAAAAGCTTTTTCAAATCCCTTGTGATCCCGGGTACATCCCCTTACATACCAGATCATTGTGATCGCTCCCACAATTCCCGGCGGGATAGCCCAGAACGCCTGGTATCCCCACCCGATAACTGCTCCCGCAATTCCCAGGATCAGCCAGTAGGGAGAGAGCGTACCGGCAGCCAGGGGAAACCATACAATAAAAAATCCAATGTGAACTTTGGGTTTAACAAGGAACATGAGGCTCAATAAAAATGATAAACCCGACAGGATGTAAGCCATCGCAATCATGTATACTGATTTATCAAGTATTCGGGCAAAGGCTACCCCTTTCCTTAACCATCAACTTGGGATAAAGAGTAAATTTATGACTTACGTGCCCATTAATCAACTCTGTCCATTGTTCAGCATAGATGCAGCATAATGAAACCCGCCTTTGGTCAGATTGGTTTTATCAGGCTGGTCTTGTATATTTGAGTAGAAGACCCTTAAACACCCCCCATTCCCATGAAAAGAAGGAACTTTATCCAGCAGGTGATCCTCACTTCAGGAGCCTTGCTGGCAGGCAAGCAGTGTATGAATCCCCGACAGGATGCGTCCGTGGCCAGTCCCGCGGCCGCAGAAGAAAGCTCGCTGGTATCTGCCGCTGATGTGGAGCGCATTCTGGAACCTGCCCGGGAGGTCCCATTG
>CAYRLP010000102.1:0-7921 GCA_964424935.1 uncultured Bacteroides sp. | reverse complement strand
CAATAATCTCTAGTATACTACCAAATATATCGGCAAACTGAGTATCGATATATCCAACAGTCAGGTTATTTATAATGACGACTGGAACTGGACGGATGATAACTATTTAAGCAAACTGGATATCAACTACCGGCTTGGACTGGGGGAACACCTTTCACTGGTGGCCGGACCATCGTTTAATCTCTATGTATCTGAGGTAAAAGTAGATGATACGTACGGTACCCTGAGGATTCCCTACGATGTGCACACATTCGTTCATGACGACCATCAGAAATGGATGTGGGTGGGATTCAATGCAGGTCTCGCCTACAAGTTCTGAGAATCAAGCAATCCTTATTCAACCGGGGGTGCCTCATAAGGGCACCCTCTTTCGTTAAGGCTTCCCGGTCAGTAATCGGACCCTGCAGTTTATTCAGATTGGGTTTTTGGTAGTGAAATAATAAATTCGGTCCCCTTGCCAGGTTCGGAGATGACATCAATATTCCCTTTATGCTGCTCAATGATTCCAAAGCTGATGGATAATCCCAAACCGGTTCCTTTCCCAACATCCTTGGTAGTGAAGAAGGGTTCAAAAATGTGCTCCTTAACTTCCGGACTTATCCCTTTCCCGGTGTCCTTGATGATGATCTTGATAATGGTAGCGCTGCTGATGGTTTGAATAGTTATTTCACCTTTACCTTCAATGGCCTGAATACTGTTGGTGAGTATGTTCAGGATAACCTGGTTAAGTTTGCTCGGGAAGCACTCTATTTCCCCCAAATTCCCGTATTCCTTTTTTACCCTGATCCTCTTCTTGAGCTTATTCTCCAGTAGTATCAAAGAAGAGTCAATTCCTTCGTGAATATCGTACAACTGGCACTCCTCTTTATCAAGCCTCGAGAAGCTGCGCAGTCCCTTGATAATTTTACTGGATCTGATCGCACCTTCCTCAATGCCTTCCAGGAGATTGACTATTTCATTTATCAGGAAATAATAATCCAGTTTATCTTTCAGGGCCTGAACATCTTTGAACTCGCCGTCGAGCTTTTTGGAGGCAATTACCTCCTCATATTTTTTTATGATTGAGAATACCTCGTCCATATCCCTGCGAAGCGGATTCACGCTGCCATGAACGAAATTTATAGGATTGTTCAGCTCATGTGCGATCCCGGCAGTCAGCACTCCCACGGATGCCATCTTTTCAGACTGAATTAATTGGGACTGGGTCATTTTCAGGTTTCCCAGGGTGTGTTCCAGTTCCCTTTTTTGTTTTTCCAGGGCTTCATTTGTCTTTGCGATCTCATCCCGCTGGGATTCAACCTCTTCTTTCTGTTCCTTTATTCTGTTTGTTGCATTCGCCACCTCGGCTTCCAGCTCTTTATGTTGTTTCTTTAGTCTTGCGGTGCGCCAGCGCAAAAAGCCGAGAACGATCAATGAGAGGATGAGGACATAGCATGCTCTGGCTACCCAGGTGTCCCACCAGGGCGGATTGATCGTAAATCTATATTCAAAAGGATCACTCCATTTTTGAGCTTCCCCGATGGCACGGACCTTAAAGGTATAGGTGCCATGGGGCAGGCTGCGGTAATCTGCTTTCGCTTCGGAAGCCGGGATGCTCCAGTTTCCTTTCAGTCCCTCCATTTTGTAACTGTACATTATTTTGTGCGGTGCGGACCAATCTATGGCTGAGAAATGGAAGCTAAGGTGGTTATCGCTGTATGGCAGTTCCAGGTTTAACGGGTAATTATAAAACCTGGCCACTCCATCGAATTTGTATTCTGTTTTGGAACTGTCTGCCAGCTGGCGGTAATCAGCAAACTGCTGGTTAATCTCAATATGGCTCATTTGCACGCTTGGCGGTTCATCCGGAATTTTAAAATTATTCATATCCAGGATAACAAGGCTCTGACTGTTGCCCCACCATATGCGGTTCTTGCTGTCCAGTAATGCTCTGTTAAGCAGGAAATCCATTCCTTTCAGGCCATCCTGCAGATTATAGGTATGAATAACAGGTTCGTATTCACCTGAAAAGATATCCGGGCCAACTATGACCATGTTTAATCCTTTCTCGGTACTGATCCAGACATTGCCATTTTCATCTTCCAGGAGAGACTGGACCGTATTGTCACTCAATCCCTCGTTTTCGGTGATCTGTATGATGGAATCACCATCATATATATTCACGCCACCCCCATAGGTGCCGAACCAGAGCAAGCCACGGCTGTCCTCCAGAAGGGACATGACATTGTTATTGCTCAGGCCCTCTTTTTCGGTAAAATGCATAAAGGTATCCCCGTTGAACCTGCTCACTCCCCCTCCAAAGGTTCCGAACCAGAGATTCTTCTGGGTATCTTCCAGGATGGAGATAACGTAATTATTGTTCATACCTTCCCTCTCTGTAAAATGTGTGAAGGTAAGGCCGTCATACCTGGTTGCTCCCCCCCTGTACGTGCCAAACCACATATTTCCGTCACTGTCCTCCAGGATGAACCTGATGTTATTACTGCTCAGGCCTTCTTCAGTAGTAAAATGAGTGCATGTCTGGCCATCATACAGGATCACTCCACCTAATTCGGTGCCGAACCAGAGATTCCCATGGCTGTCTTCGAAGATGGCCAATACATTATAATCTGTGAAACCCTGTTGTTTGGTGTACAACCTGATGATCTCTCCATCAAACATACTCAATCCGCCATCCCAGTTGCCGAACCATAGTTGCCCGTGGCTGTCCTCAAATATTGACCGGACACGTCCATAACCGAAGCCTTCCTTGCTGGTCAGATGAGTAAAAGATTCACTGTTGTACATGCTCACTCCCCCATAATCTGTACCGAACCACAGATTGCCACGGTTGTCCTCAATGATTGCATTTACATTATTATTGCTAAGGCCTTGTTTATCAGTAAAATGCGTGATGGTCTTGCCGTCATACATACTCACACCTGCGCCCACGGTGCTGAACCATAAATTGCCACGGCTGTCTTCAAAGATTGAATTGACCTCGTTGGAACCCAAACCCTCTTTTTCAGTCAGATGTGTGAAGGTAAGACCATCGTATTTATTCACGCCTCCGTCCCTGGTACCAAACCAGAAATTGCCTTGACTGTCTTCCAGGATGGCCAGGACATTATTATCACTCAGACCATCCTTTTCAGTAAAGTAGGTAAAGGTTGCGCCGTCAAATCTGCTAACGCCTGCATCCCTGGTGCCAAACCAGAGATTTCCATTGTGGTCCTCCAGCATGGACTGGACATAGTTATTACTCAACCCCTCGTTTTCGGTAAGATGCATGATGGCTTCACCATCATACCTGCTCATTCCCCCTCCCCAGGTACCGAACCACAGATCGCCAAAGCGGTCAGTCATTATGGATCTTATACGATTATTACTTAAGCCCTCTTTTTCGGTAAAATGCGTAAAGGATTCACCATTGTACATGCATACACCTCCACCCCACGTACCGAACCAGAGATTGCCATTCTTGTCTTCCAGGATCGACCAGACCTGGTTATTGCTTAGTCCTTCCTTCTCCGTATAATGGGTAAAGGTTTCACCATTATACATGCTCACCCCTCCGCCACCCGTACCAAACCAGAGGTTTCCATGACTGTCTTCCAGGATGGCCTGTACAAAAGATGAATTCATGCCCTGTTCCACATCCAGGTATTTAATATTCATGCTGGAGTTATCCTTCATCCGGGGAGGCAGGGCATCCACGGGTTGGGGTTGCCTGCAGGGTACAACCTTCCCCGTAATAGGAATGGGCAACGCAGTCGGCAGAATCTTCCCAACGGAGTTTCTCAGCACGAATGTTGAAGTATCAGCTCCACTAGTAAAGGTCCTGATCCTGTTTTCATCTACCGGAATGACTTCAAGGGTTTCAGGGACTTTTTCTGTGTTCAGGTTGGCGGAAACCACCATGGGCTCACCTGCCCGAACAGTTGCCGGCGGTCCTGCACTGTCAGGATGTACAGATTTGCCGGTAATCTGTAATGGGATCCCCGTACGCAGGGTATCACCGAATGAATTAATAATAGCCTGGATGCTGTCCCCGGTTGCGTGGTTGATCGCATAACCTTTTTCAGGGTTAATAGCAATCTTTTGCGGAGCCGGGTACATAATTGGCATATCGTCAACAGTACCCGGCTTATCGCTGTTACATGATGCGAACAGCAAAACAAAGCAAAGGTAAGCACATGAATATTTTAAGTACTCAGTGTATGTCATAATCCGGTTTCACATATTATGGTCCATGGTTCTCGTAAACCAGTGTTGTGGATATCTGGTTTCCCCTGAATCCCGTTGATTCCTGTTGAATGGTCAGTCTGTTTCCATCCCCGGCCAGCTGCCACTCCTCGCTGCTTTTCATCTCGATAGTATTCCCTCCCCGGCTGAAAGTGACTGTTGAGTTGATCTTCAGTGTGCCGGGGTCCTCAGTCCAGCTGGCTTTCGAAATCCTTGGAGAATTAAAGAACTGCGACCGCATCTCACCGCCAGTCAGATCGATTTCCTCGTTGGTGATCCGCTCATCACCCCACTCAACAATACTGTATTTACTGACAAAGAGGATGTCCCCGTCCTGGTCCGCCTTCATCCTGTAGGGTATCGCCCCTGTACCGGCACCTCCCAGCTCACTCTTTTCCTCGTTGAAGAACCAGTCCCCTGAGAAATCCACAGGATACCTGTTTTTAAGGGGTAATACCGGGAGGTTGCACGCTTCCCTGAAGGGTAAGGTGATTTCCCAGTAAGCGGGATCATCCTGGGTGAGTATCCGCGGATCATCGTAGAGTATTTTATACTGCTTTCTGGTAACGTTACGTGCCATTCCGGCCCAGATTACCCAGGATGTCCAGTCAGGCTGGGTATCCAGTATTTCAGGGAAAGGTGGATTTCCAACCTCACCAAACAACATGGGCTTTCCCATCGCGAGGACCTTCAGACTATCATAGTAATCCTGGTTAAAATCGCTGCCATACACATCCAGTGATACGATATCCAGGTATTCGTTTCCCGGGTAGAAATTGGAGAATTTCCGGATGGGGGTGGAGGGCCGGTCCACATTCCAGATCCAGATCAGGTTATCCAGGTGGTGATGGTTTACATACCTGTCAAACAGCTGGCGATAGAGGTCTGCCGTGCTGTATTCGCCCACACGGCCACCCCACCAGAACCAGTCGCCGTTCATTTCATGGTAGGGTCGCCAGAGAACGGGTACCCCGGCCTCCTGAAGCTGTTTCAGGTAAAAGGCCACGGTATCGACCTGTGCTTCCCAGCGCTTATGGAGCCGGGTGCCAGGGGTAAGTACATCCCTGAACTGTTCATCCAGCAGCTGCCCCTGCACACTTGCCAGCGAGTCAGGCGGAGTGGGCCCCTGCGGCATGAAAGTGACCGGTTCATCGGCAGTTGGAGGGACCGCATGCCAGCAGATGGTGATGATCGATCCCTTCTTGTGCTGGCGGATCGCCTCCCTGACAATATCGGGGCGGGCCAGGTAGGAATCGTAATCCCCTTCCTCGGCAAATCCCATATCGGTACTCCAGATCGCCGGCGCCTTTTCGCTGTATTCCGCCGCAAACCGGCTGTTGCGGTCCCTGGTAGCAGGATAATTATGCTGCCCGGTCAATGTATATTTACCTGAGAGGGAGTAGAACAGCTCCAGCAGGGCTTTTGCCTCCGGTGAGGCATGGGGTGTGACGGGTTCCTGTGCCCGGGAAGGTTTAAGACTGATCACTGAAATGGCCGTGATCAATATGAATGTAAACTGTCCTGTTCTCTTCATCTGGATGATTTAGCAATTATATAAGATTGAATCCGGATATTTCAACTTCGGGTTTCTCTCCCCGGCAATCTTCCCTTTTCACATGGATCCTGACGGTCTTGGATTCCCCTGGCAATAGGGAAAAGAAGTTATCACTGAAAAATGCGGGCAGGATCCGTTCCCCGGAGCCATCTCCGTTGACTTTAAGTCGGATCATCAGGGCAGGTGTCTGCGTGCTGTTTTCCAGGTCTGTTTCAAGGATCCACTGGTCGCCATCCCGTCTTACTCGGGTGGTACTGGTCAGGCTTACCTCCGGCATATCATTCAGGGCCTGGTAGTTCCCTTCTTCCAGCCCCCGCCAGTAAAAATTATCGGAGAGGAGTTGATCTCCCTTCATCAGGGTGAGCTTTATAAAATGTGTGGCCGAGAGGCTTTCCGGGAACTCCAGGGGGAACAGCTTCTCCGTGGTATCCTCGTTGCTGTCCAGGGTCATTTCCCTTTCCCACTGGACGGAACCGTCCATATTGATTAGCTGCGCTCTGGCGGTCAGTCCGGTCAGGTTTCCCGCACTCAGGTTCACCACTTCAATGGTGTCAAATACGGGATTCCACTGGATATGGAGGGGCTCGGATGCTTTCTTGCATCCGAAATAGGCCCCGGTAGGATCAAAATACCAGTCATAGGTCTGCCATACCATGGAGGGCCAGGCCGGGTGACTCATCCAGAGCAGCAGACCCTTGCGGAATTTACTCCTACCCTCGAACATGCCCCTGTAGCCATTATAATTGACCCACTGGGCCATCTCTGTAAACTGCTCGGCACTCTCCATGGGACCGAATCCTTTTTCTATGATCTCGTTGAAAGAGGCGGCTCCCTGTGCCCCTTCCAGGCAGTAGTCGTGCAGTCCCCACTGGCTGTTCTGGGGCCATAGTTTATCTTCGGGCAGGGTCTGGGACAGGCTTTCGTAGGTCATCACATTGGGCATTCCCCGTTCACTGTGCAGTTTGTGCCTGCCGTAGAGGAGGAAGTAATCCTGAACGGGAAGGGCTCGGTAAGGGCCTCCGCCGCTGACCACCCCCTGGGAGGAATTGGAGATGTAATACAGGTCGGGATGGAGCTCTCCCACCGCGGCACGCAGTGCCGTATCCAACACTTCCGGCGGGTTCCCTTCGTTGCGTCCCACGTAAATGGCCATGGAAGGATGGTTCCGTACCCTGAGGATCATATCGTCTGCGTTTTCCATGAACATCTCCGGATCATAGGGATCGGGCCCGTCTGCGGGATTGGCCAGCCAGAAATCCTGCCAGACCATGATACCATGCCGGTCACAGGCCTCATAAAATTCATCATCTCCGGTCTGCCCGACCCAGTTGCGGATCATTGTGAAGTTCATATCCGCATGATAGGCCACGGCAATATCATACTCCCGGTCCCGGTAGTTCAGGTTCGATTCCGGGAAGCCCCAGTTCCCGCCCCTGCCGATAAAGCGTCTACCGTTCACAAAAATGCTCAGGACGCGGTCGGCCACTTCAAAGGACATCTCCCGTATCCCTGACTGGAATTTCCGGGTATCGGATACGGACCCGTCGGCCAGCTGGAATTCCAGCGACACCTCGTAGAGGTTGGGACTGCCATAGCCGTTGGGCCACCAGAGTTTCGGATTCTCGATGTGCAGCGCGGGATGGCTGTCCGGTGAGAGCTTCACCACTTTTGTTTCATCTCCTTCCAGGCTGACCTCCTCCTCAAACCGGATGGTCCCGTAGGTCCCGTTCAGCTTCCCCTGGACCGCTTCCGGTCCATGGTTGCTGAGGGTGACCTCCAGGTGGATGTCGGCGGAGGTGGTATCGGGCAGGTCCAGGTCAGCATACACATAGGGATCCTCCAGGGTGACCATGCCCGATGAACTGAGGAAGACATCGTTCCATATACCGATGTTCCTGCCCCGGATGGTGGGGATCCAGTCCCAGCCAACGGAGGCATGATAGGTGGGATTATCGGCACCCAGGATCCCGCCGTTTTTATCCGGACTCTGGGCTGTCTGCTCCTTGACGTTCCCCGGGTGGTCATTCTTTATGATCCGGACAGCCAGGGCATTGGTCTCCCCTCCAAGGAGATGATCGGTGACATCGAAGGTTCCCCGGGTAAATGCGCCTTCGATCCTCCCGAGCCTGTTTCCATTCAGGT
>CAYRLP010000101.1:0-7964 GCA_964424935.1 uncultured Bacteroides sp. | reverse complement strand
TTCTGGTTAACCGTGGCCGGGGCCAACTATCCGTCGGGATTGCTGGCAACCCTGTTAATCGATAAAGTTCATCCCCTGCTGAAAAACCTGGCAGTTTCCATCCATATGCCCTGGTGGCTGGATGGGGTTCTCATAGACGGAGGGTATCTGGCCATGGCCTGGGTCATTTCGGTCATGCTGCCTCCCATGGCCATATTCTTTCCTCTTTTCACCCTGCTCGAAGATCTGGGATATCTACCCCGTGTGGCCTTTAACATGGATAACCTTTTCCGCAGGGCCGGGGCACATGGAAAGCAGGCTCTGACCATGAGCATGGGATTTGGCTGCAATGCGGCCGGGGTTGTGGCCGCCAGGGTCATCGACAGCCCAAGGGAACGCCTGATTGCCATTATCACGAATAATTTCTCCCTGTGTAACGGCCGCTGGCCAACCCAGATCCTTATAGCCACTATTTTTATAGGCGGACTGGTGCCTGCTCACATAGCCGGCCTCGTATCCGCCGGAGCAGTTGTTTCGATCGCATTGATTGGTATATTTTTCAGCCTGGTCGTATCCTGGGTATTGAGCAGGTCCGTCCTGAAAGGGGAAGCCTCCTCCTTTAGCCTGGAGTTGCCGCCCTATCGTCCTCCCCGCATCCTGCAAACCCTGTATACCTCCCTGATAGACCGGACCCTGATTGTCCTCTGGCGGGCGGTCGTATTCGCCTTTCCCGCCGGCCTGGTCATATGGCTGGTGGCAAATATTCACGTGGGCGATCTGAGCCTGGCTGAACATTTTATTCAATGGTCCAATCCCTTCGCGTTGATTTTTGGTCTGAACGGTGTCATTCTTCTGGCCTATATCATTGCCATCCCTGCGAACGAAATCGTCATACCCACCATATTGATGCTGACGGTATTAAGCACGAAGCTCACAGGCATCGGGGCAGGTTCAGGAGTGATGTTCGAACTGGATTCCCTCGCAGATACGGCCAATGTCCTCCATGCCGGGGGCTGGACCTTGCTGACAGGCATCAATCTGATGCTGTTCAGCCTGCTGCATAATCCCTGTTCAACCACCATCCTGACGATCTACAGGGAAACCAAGAGTACCAAATGGACCCTGATTTCCACCTTCCTGCCCATTGTCCTGGGACTCACGGTCACCTTTTTCACCACGCAGATCTGGCTTTTGTTTCATTAAATTCCTTTGCAGGTTCCTGGGGACATTTCACAGCTTTGAGAAGAACATTAGTCATTTTAATGCAAAGATTCACAGTCACTTACTTGATTCCTACTTCAATTCGCTGTATATTTAGACAATACACCTGCACAGAACGAAGTGGAGAACAGATACGTCATATATCCTGAAATAAATTTTGGTGTTACAAAACTGTCGCCCGGCATAAAATCGAAAGAGGAGATCCTTGGATTCGCCGAGCAATTCAGGAAGGATAAGGATTTTCATCTGGTACATTACCAGTTGACTGACATGCGGGGCTGTCGATTTGATTTTAAATCGGGGGTAATGGATGACATGAAAGCGTTGATGGAAAAATATGAAAGCATTGACAATCAGAAACTGGGCGTATACCTAGTGGACCAGCCGATGGAGACAGCCTTGGTCTCAATTTTCTTCAATGCCATAAAATATAACCGCGAGTTTTGTTCTACCGTCGAAAAAGCCTATAACCTGATTCCCATACCCGTGCGTTTCGAGGAATTTGAAAGGATGGTAGCTATCTAACGTCATTCATCTCAGGCTGGTGTGAACCCTTATCGGTAAGATTTTATCATGCACATAACTTGTGCAAATACATTTATAACAATTCACTGCCATGAAAAAGATCATAATCTTTACTATGCTGATCAACATGTTCATGATCAGCGACATTTTTTCTCAGATGTCTTCTTTCCAAATTAAAACATCTTCAGAATATGTAAAGGAGTCGGATTATGTTATTGATATTGTTCTCCCCCAGGATTATGATTCGACCCACCAATATCCGATAGTGTACTGTGTTGATTATTGGCTGGGGTCGAATTTTGCACCGGGTATCCTGTATTGTCTGAACTTTTCTCAGGCCTTAGATCCGATAATCGTTGTTGGGATAGGTAATGAAGGGAGTTATACCGACTGGCTGATGGAGCGGACCAGAGACCTTACCCCAAGTCACGTCCCTGAATGGAATCAATCCGATTCACATTCTATCGGAACCAGTGGCGTGACTGGTGGTGCAGATAATTTCCTTCTATTCATTAAGAATGAACTGATCCCCCTGGTGGAATCCCGCTACAGTGCGGATACTACGAACAGGGGGTATTTTGGATATTCCCTGGGAGGACTTTTTGGTGCTTATGCCATGATCAATGAACCTCATGTTTTTCAGAAATATTTCTTGGGAAGCCCCTCATTACAGTACAATGATTTCGCTTTACTCGACAGCCTGAATAATATGCTTTCTGAAGAACTCAAAAGCATAAAGTCTATCTACATCACTGTAGGTGAAAAAGAAAGTGGCAACATGCTAAAAGGATTTGCAGATCTTCGGGACTGCCTTGAAAAAAAGAACATTCCGTCGCTCGATATGAATTCGCAAATAATTTATGACGAGAATCACACATCTGCGGCCATGCCAGCCTACTATAAGGCATTTAAATACCTTTATGGTACGCATTGACGATATTAACCTTCCATTCCGGTGGCATTTGTAAAAGCTGGTTCTTTGCAGTGTAACTTTTTCAGAGAAGTAAGAACAAGGCGGGGGATTCCGGTGTTAATCACACATTATTCCTGATAAATACAAAGAATATGGATCAAGCGCAAACAATGATCGAGGAGCTATCTTCGGAACAGCGTGAAGAACTGGTCGTCCTGATAAAGGCTCGATTTGAGAAAAACAGGAACCGGCATGAAAGTCTGGAATGGGAGCAGGTTCAGGCTAGGCTGGAAGCAAAACCTGAAAAAATATGGTCCCTTCATGAGATGGAACGGACCGGTGGTGAACCGGATGTTGTAGGCCGGGATGAGGCCACGGGTGAAATCCTTTTTTACGACTGTTCGGCTGAAAGTCCAAAAGGCCGGAGAAGCCTCTGCTACGACCGGGAAGCACTGGATTCAAGGAAGGAACATAAACCTCAGAACAGTGCCATGGATATGGCCGGAGAAATGGGGATTGAACTGCTGACCGAGGAACAATACCGGGAACTGCAGAAACTGGGAGAGTTCGATCTGAAAACCTCCAGCTGGGTGAAAACACCTGCCGATATCAGAAAACTTGGAGGTGCTGTTTTCTGTGACCGTCGCTATGATACAGTCTTCCTGTATCACAACGGTGCGGAATCCTATTATGCCGCCAGGGGTTTCCGGGGTTCACTCAGGATCTGAAAGGATACATTTAAAATCAATAACTACATGCGATGAATCCCAGGGTTGATGCATATCTGAACCAGGCCGAAAAGTGGCAGGAAGAAATGATCAAACTGAGAAGTATCATTCTTGATTTCGGGCTCCAGGAAGATTTGAAGTGGGGCCATCCCTGTTACTCCGTCAAAAAAAGCAATGTCGTCATTATTCAGGCGTTCAAAGCATATTGTGCAATTATGTTCTTCAAGGGGGTCCTGCTGCAGGATGCCCATGGAATCCTGACCAGACCGGGGGAACAAACCCAGGCCGGACGACAGATCCGGTTCATCCGATTACAGGAAATATATGAGATGGAATCCATTCTGAAAGACTATATCCAGGAAGCCATTGATGTGGAGAAAGCCGGATTGAAAGTGGAGTTCAAAAAGACCAGCGATTACCCAATCCCCGGGGAATTTCAAGCCAGGCTGGATGAAATACCCGCCCTGAAAACCGCATTTGAGGCCCTGACACCGGGGCGGCAAAGAGCTTATATTTACCACTTTTCCCAACCCAAGCAATCCCAAACCCGGGAGTCCAGGGTGGAAAAATGCATACCTCTTATTCTCAGCGGAAAAGGGTTGAATGATTGAAAAAATCTGACGCATCTGGGAAGATCTGACCGGCCTGATAGCTGAAAAGTTAAAACATGGGATTTCCGGTTGATTCGGAACCGAAAATCAAATAACTTTAGTGATTGCACCAATGAGCGATTACAAGCAGATAAGCGGCCAGGTAAAGGAAGGCCTGGGAATGCTTCTTGAACCGGTCGGAGTCTGTTTCTCAGACAGGATCCCGGATGATGCCATGCATTTCAAAAAGGATAGCCGGGGGTGTATTACCCCCCTGATCTTTAAAAGCGCCAGGGGCAAGGTGGTGGCATTCGATCGCTCGACCACCGGTCTGCCCTGCGCTTCATTCTATCTGGGATATTCCGAGTGGATCTTTCCGGGAATTGAGAAATTCCTGTCTAATGAAAACGTAAGTGGACGCGAGCCGGAGCGATTCATAAAGACCCCTGAAATTGCCAGGGAATTTATCGAATCCTTCGTGCCTGAGAAGACACGGGATAATGTAATCATTTTCAAGCCTCTGGGCCAATTCACCTATTATGAAAAGCCGGAGTTGGTCCTGTTCTTTGCCCATGCGGATCAGCTTTCAGCCCTGGTATTTCTCATAGGCTATGGAGCCCCTTCGGAGGAGCGCATCGTCACCCGCTTTGCTTCAGCCTGTATGTCCATGTTTACGCTTCCCCTGAGATATGCAGAAGCCGGAGAGAAGAAAGCGGTCTGGGGCTTCCATGACGTGTCGGCCAGGAAGAGACTTCCCAAGGACCTGATGACCCTTACACTGACGTATGACCTGTTTATGGAAGTGGTGGAAAACCTTCCGGAGAGTTTCATACGAGCGGAGGACTGGGACGCTTTAAAGAAGAGAAACTAACTAACAACACGCCTTATGAAACCTAAAAACTGGATCTATCTTTTACTGCTGCTGCTGATCACATCCTGTCAGCAGGCAGAAAAAAAATATGTGTATGTGGATGGAAAAGAGATTTATTCCCCGGAGGGTGAGGTGTTGCATCTGACAGGAGTGAACCTGGGAAACTGGCTGCTGCCCGAGGGGTACATGTTCAAGCTGCGCAACTGTAACTCGCCCCGTAAAATAGACCAGGCCATCCGCGAACTGATCGGAAACAGTGCCACTACCGAATTCTGGGATGCTTACCTGGAGAATTACATTACGGAGGCCGATATAAAATGGCTGTCAGAATCCGGGGTCAACCTCATCCGTCTGCCCTTTGACTACCGCCTGCTGTGTCATGACGATTTTCTCGGAAGGGATATGCAGGGCTATACTTATCTGGACCGGGCCATTGAGTGGTGCGGAACCCACAACATCTATGTGCTGCTTGACATGCATGCCGCTCCGGGCGGACAGACCGGTGATAACATAGACAACAGCGACGGTTATCCCTGGCTGATGGTCGATGAAGGCATGCAGCAAATGGTCTGTGATATCTGGCAGGATATTGCCAGGCGATATACCAGAAATACCACGGTCGTTGGTTACAATCTGCTGAACGAGCCCATCCCCCAATATTTTGATGCGGACAATCTTAAGCCAAATCTGGAACCCCTTTACAAAAGGATCACCGCAGCCATCCGGGAGGTGGATGATCATCATATCGTATTCCTGGGAGGGGCCGTTTGGGAGACCGATTTCTCAGTCTTCTCCGAACCTTTTGACGATCAGCTGGCCTATACCTTTCACAAATACTGGATGCCTCCGGAACAAAAGGAGATACAGCAGTATGTGGACTTCAGGGAAAAGCACCAGGTACCTATCCTGATGGGTGAGAGCGGCGAGAATGAGGATGAGTGGGTCAGGGATTTCAGGGAACTGCTGGATCAGAATAAAATTCACTGGACCTTCTGGCCCTATAAGAAAATGGATAATACAAGGGGCCCCATGAACTTCTTCAAGCCCGCAGGGTATGACAATTTTGTCACTTATGCCGAAAGCGACAGAAGCAGCTTCGGGAAGATACGGGCGCTGAAGGACAGTCTGGATGGAATCAGTCCTGAGGATATGGTGGCCGTTCTGGACCAGTTTGTGGAGAACAGCAAGTTTGAGAATTGTTATCCAAACAAAGGCTACTGCGCCGCCCTGGGACTGAAATGAACGTCGGTAAAAGGATTCCGGCCCTCAAGCTCAACCGCTGGGTTTATGTAGTCGCTGCAATTGTCTTACTTATACACCTTCTGACCAATACCCGCTACGGGTTCCACAGGGATGAATTGTATATGCTGGACTGCGGGAACCATCTGGACTGGGGATTCTATGATATGCCCCCGCTGGTTCCTTTCCTGGGGAAGATCTCCACTGCGGTTTTCGGAGTGAGCCTGTCCGGGCTGCGGGTCCTACCGGCACTGATCCATACGCTCCTGGTTCTGTTTACTGCGGGGATCACGCAGGATCTTGGGGGGAACCGGAAAGCGCAGATCCTGGCTGCCGTTTCCATTGCCGTGCCTCCCGTGCTCCTGGTGGCAGGCACCCAGTTTCAGACCATTCCCTTTGACCAGCTGTTCTGGTTGCTGCTGATCATGGTCTTCATCAAAATCATTTTTAACGGGGGACCCAAATACTGGATCGCCTTTGGTTGCATTGTGGGACTGGCGTTCGAGGCAAAGTATCTGATCCTTGTGTTGGTGTTTGCCATGGGAATTGCCATCCTGCTGGAACGAAAGTTCTCCCTGTTGAAAAGCAAGTACTTCTATATCGGTGTAGCCCTGGCGGTGCTCCTGGCATTGCCAAACCTGATCTGGCAGGTCAGGCACCAGTTGCCCGTACTGGAGCATGTCTCGGCCCTGCGTGATGATATCAGCGATGAATTCTCCGTGTTTGGATTCCTGAAGGAGCTGTTCCTGGTGCTGCATCCGGTCAATTTCCTGTTCATCCTGGCCGGCACGGTCTACTATTTCCATACGGAAAAGGAATACCGCATACTGGGGATCGTGTTTTTCGTGACCCTGATTACCTATCTCATTACCGGCGCCAGATCCTATTATATGGCATCGGTGATTCCCATCATGATCGCTGGGGCTGCCGTGCTGTTAGGAAATGTTTCTGTATTACCCCACCGGCACTGGATCTATCCAGCGGTCCTGGTAAGTCTGATTCTGCCTACGGTGCTGACCCTCCCGGTATGGCTGCCTGTTCTTTCCATTGAGCGGGCCAGGGATCTGGGAATCGTTAAAATCCGCTATGACTTCCAGGAAATGATCGGGTGGGAAGAACTGGCTGAACAGGTCTCGGGTGTGTACCGGTCCCTGCCCCATGAAGAGCAGGCGGGGACCCTGATCATTACGGGCAATTACGGGGAAGCGGGGGCAATCAACCTGTACGGGAAGCCACTGGGGCTCCCGGAGCCTGCCTGCAGGTTGCCAACCTATCACCACTGGGGGTATTCGCCTGTGGATCCCCAATGGTTCCTGTTCGTGGGCTATCCGGAAGACTGGCTCCAGCAGTATTTTGATCATACGGAACAGAGAGCGGTCATCGAGAACCCCTACCGGATCGATAACGAGGAAAGGGGTATGGCGATCGTATTGTGCTCGGAACCCAAGCGGCCCTTTGTGGAAATATGGTCCTTAATACGGCACTATTAAAACCAACATAGATGAAAATTTCTGTTTTTGTATATGGTTCCAGGGGCGATGTGCAGCCCATGCTGGCACTGTCCGTGGCACTCATGAAAAAGGGTCATGAGATCCTTTTTATTGCCAATCCTGAAAACGAGGGATTTGTCCGGGGCTACGGGTGCGACTTCCGCCCGTTCGGACCCAATGTGAAGGAACAGATGGCCCTGAACGCCGCGAAGAAGCGGTCCCCGTTCAAGTTTTCACTGAATACCTTCGGGGACTTCAAAAAGATCACCGAAGAGCAGGTCACCCGGCTTCCTGAACTCATCCGGGGCTCTGACCTGGTGCTGAATGCGGGACTGGGCCTGGGTGTCCACACGGCGACCGAAATTATGAAGATTCCATACCGTTTCGTGATCTTCTATCCCATGATCC
>CAYRLP010000100.1:0-8002 GCA_964424935.1 uncultured Bacteroides sp. | reverse complement strand
CGGTAAGGTTGCCCAGGTTCGAGTTTGAGTTTGAAAGATCACTGGCTGATGACCTGAAGGAGATGGGACTGGATATTGCCTTTACCGACCAGGCTGATTTTTCCGGGATCAGCACCATTCCACTTTTAATTTCTGATGTGCTCCATAAAACTTATATCAAGGTCAACGAGAAGGGGACCGAAGCTGCGGCTGTTACCTCGATAATAATGGGTCCAACATCAGCAGGACCGGTGAATGTGATCACATTTGACCGTCCCTTCCTGTTTGCCATCACAGAAAAGAGCAGCAAATCCATATTATTTATGGGAAAGGTGGCCGAACCAGCCTATTAGCTTTTTACTTTAAATATGTATCACTTCGCCATAGGCTGCGGCCGCAGCTTCCATCACTGCCTCCGACATGGTGGGATGAGGATGAACTGCTTTGATAATCTCCTCACCGGTTGTCTCCAGTTTACGAGCAACCACCAGTTCGGCGATCATCTCGGTAACATTGGCTCCGATAAGGTGAGCGCCGAGGAGCTCTCCGTATTTGGCATCAAATACCAGTTTCACAAATCCGTCCTTTGCCCCGGCCGCAGAAGCCTTGCCTGAGGCCGTGAAGGGGAATTTACCCACCTTCAGCTCGTACCCGGCTTCCCTGGCAGCATGCTCGGTCATACCGACCGAGGCCACCTCGGGACTGGTATAGGTGCATGCTGGAACGTTACCGTAATCCACCGGCTGTGGTGAATGGCCGGCAATCTTTTCCACACAGGTGATCCCTTCTGCCGAGGCCACATGTGCCAGGGCCGGTCCCCCCACTATATCGCCGATGGCATACACCCCGTTCACATTGGTCCTGTAATAGGCATCCACCTTCAGCTTGCCCTTCTCCATCTCAATCCCCAGCTCTTCAAGGCCTATTCCCTCCACATTGGGGGTTACCCCCACAGCCGATAGTACAACCTCTGCCTCCACGACCTGTTCTCCCTTGGGGGTCTTGATCTTTACCTTGCAGAGTTTGCCGGAAGTATCCACCGATTCCACTTCTGAGGAGGTCATTACCTTCATTTTCGCCTTTTTGAATGAACGCTCCAGTTGTTTGGATACTTCTTCATCCTCGAGGGGTACCACATTGGGCAGGAACTCCACCAGGGTCACCTCGGTACCCATGGTATTGTAGAAATTGGCGAATTCGCTGCCGATGGCCCCGGAACCTACAACTACCATCGATTTTGGAAGAGCGGGCAGGGTCATGGCTTCGCGGTACCCGATGATTTTCTTTCCATCCTGCTTCAGATTCGGAAGCTCTTTGGAACGAGCGCCCGTGGCAAGTATCACATGGTCTGCTTTCACCTCCGTTACCTTCCCGTCCGCATCGCTTACCTCCACTACCCCGGGAGACTTCAGTTTCCCGGTTCCGGAAATCACCTCGATCTTATTCTTTTTAAACAGGAACTGGATCCCGTTGCTCATCCCTTCGGCCACGGAACGGCTTCGACTCACGACCTTTTTAAAGTCGGGCTTGACCGAACCTTCCATGGAAATTCCATACTCCTCAGCATGGAGGAAGTATTCGTAAACCTGGGCACTTTTGAGCATGGACTTGGTGGGGATGCATCCCCAGTTCAGGCAGATGCCCCCGAGGGATTCACGTTCAACGACCGCTGTTTTCATTCCAAGCTGGGAGGCACGGATGGCAGCCACGTACCCTCCTGGTCCGCTTCCAATAACAATAAGATCAAAGTTCATTCTGGTTGGATTTTAATTATCTCACGAATTTACGAGATTATAACAACCAAAACGAATTAGGGTTTGGTTGAATCAGTAAAAATTGGCCGGATTCAAATGCTCCCCGTTTCTCCGTACCTCGTAGTGAAGGTGTGACCCGGTGGACTGACCTGTATTTCCCACCCTTCCAATCACTTCTCCTTTGCTGACTTCGGCACCTGCTTTAACTGCGATCTCATCAAGATGGGCATAAAAGGTGGCATATCCATCCCCATGCTCCAGGACAACCAGATTTCCCCAGCCGGAATCATTTTCAGCCAGCTTCACCAGTCCACCTGCCGCAGCGAATACGGGAGTCCCGGTTGGAGCTGCCACGTCGATTCCCAGATGGCTGGTCCGTTTCCTTGTAATCGGGTGGATGGCATCCTGATTGAAGCCCCAGGTAATATGATCCAGGTATTTTTCAGGCAGGGGAAATAGCGAGGGGGCTTCCTGGACCGGCTCCATTGCAGTGAAAGTACTCCAACCATCACCAGGTCGCAGGACTGATTCAGCATGGCCGGGTTCGGCGGATGAATGAAAACCCAGAAGGATGATTGACACTACAGGAAGGATCCCAAGGTATCTCCATTTCTTTCGGCGACCGGAGCGATTCGTTGTCAGCATAGTGATTCGTTTTTTAATAGTGGAACGTTTGAAATAGTTGGCAGGCAGCGGAGAAAAATACCGGATGGCCTCCTCTTTCAGACATTCCAGGTACTCCCTGAGGGATCCCTGCCGGGTCTGGGCAAAGTGATCGGCCAGGTATTCATGATTGTCCCTGACATAGCGAGACAGTTTGAACACAAAGGGGTTGAACCACAAGAGGATCGTAACAAGTTCCATAAACAGGAGATCGAGGGAATGGAGCTGAACCGCATGAACCATTTCATGTCTCAGCACGGACCTCGACCGGTTCTCAAAGGCAAACCTGTCCAGGTAAATCCTCCGAAACAGTGTAAATGAACCTGCCTGTCCATCCAGTACATAGACCTTGACCTTTCCGAAGTGGATCCGCCGGGAACCTGCAGTGCCCTTAAGAAGCTTCCGGTTTCTGAAAATACACCTTGAAAGCAGGATCGCTGCAACCATCAGATAAATGACCGTCAGGACATATCCGGGTGACCAGGACCCGGACTGCCGGGTCAGTGCCGACGTTGCACCTGCCATGTGATCCAGATAAGACCAGTCGATCTCATTCAGTTCCGGAAAGGTACCTCCGACTCCTCCCCAGGAGAGCCCCGGAAGAGGCAGACGAAAAAAGGGCAGGATAAAAGCAAACACAAGGGATCCCAGCAGGTAAAAACGGTTCCATTGAAAAAAACTGAGCTTTTTAAAAGCAATCCTGAAGAGCGCCCAGAAGAGCACCACAGCCAGATTCACTTTGAGCAGATATTCCAGCATATTCATTCCGTTTCCCCTTTCAGTGCTTCGATCTTCTGATCAATCAGCTGCTTGATCTCCTCCAGTTCTCCCAGATCAACCGCATCATCACCGGTGAAAAACGAGGCAAATCGTACTACGGACCCGTCAAAATGGTTATTAATCAGGGATTTTACATAGTTCCGGAAGTAGGCTTTCCGGGAGATCTTGGGATAATACTCATGGACCTTGCCGTAGGTGTTGTAACCCACATACCCTTTTTTAACCAGGACCCGGATCACTGTGGATATGGTGGTATAAGCAGGCCTTGGTTCCGGAAAAGCATCAACGATGTCTTTGAGGAAACTTTTTTCCAGGTTCCAGATATGCTGCATCACCTGTGCTTCAGCCCTGGTCAGTTCATTCATGAAGCAAACTTATAACTATTTTTATAGTAATGCAACTATTTTTATAATTATTCCAGAAAGAGATCGAAAAACGTTGGAACGCAGCGGGAAGCCAGCGTATTTGGTGAGTTTTCCATGAATGCAATACCCACATCTTCGGAAGGGCAGAACGCAATTTCGGCCCGATAACCGCGTATATATCCCCCGTGGTAGATAATCTTCCTTCCCTGATACTCATAGATTCTCCAGCCAAGACTGTAGTAGCGCTCCCGGAACGGTTTCCAGTAACGGGTGTAGCGCCATTTCAGTGGAGTGTATATAACCGGGGTGGTGATCCGGCTCAGGATGGTATCCGAGATCCATTCCGGTTGGTAGCCCAGCAGGGCAAGAAGCCACTGGCCCATATCGGATATGCTTGCGTTCACCCCTGCGGCAGGCAACACATTGTAATATGACTGGTCCGGTTGCAGCGCTACATACCCGTTTCTGGTCCGGACATGGGGCCAGGCCATGTTGGGATTCCGTTCCAGATCAACCGGTCCGGCCGATGCATCGCTCATGCCCAGGGGCAGGAATAAACGTTCATTTAAAAGGTTCTTATATGGGACACCGGTTGCACTGCTTGCAATAGGATCGAGCATGCTGAACAAAACATTCTGATATCCGTACAGTTCACCCGGAGGAGCCGAGATGTCCACCTCATCCAGGCGCCCGATAATGGTTTGCAGATCCTGGTCGGCTTCCACCAGGTTATCGTAGGCATAGGGCACCAGTCCGGATGTATGGCTCAGCAGGTTCAGGATGGTCAGGTCTGCCGTATTGACCGAGTCTTTGAGTATGAATCCGGGATAGAGCTCCACGACCCGGTCGTCCAGTTCAAAATATCCGTCCTGCTCAAGCATGGCGGCCAGGACTCCCGCAAACCCTTTGGAAACAGAAGCCAGCCGGAACAGGGTATGCTCATCCACCTGACTCCCGCTCCCCAGCTCCCGCACACCATAGGTGCCCGTATAAACTACCCTGCCCTGACGGACGATGGTATAGGCTGCTCCCACGGTATTTGAACTGTCCAGTTCCTGCTCCATGAACTGGATAAATTCCCTGACGGGCGGGGACAGGGGTAATGTGGCCCCATCTTCCAGGGAAGGCGCATGGGTCTGCGCAGATAAGGTTTCAACGGTTTCCGGTCCCAGGGATACAAAAAGGGTGCTTGCCGAAAGCAGCATCACTAAGAAGAAAGCTACAGTAAATTTAAAGAATCGACCTTGCATACCTCACCGATCTTTTACTCCACATCAGCTATTAGGGAGCAAAAGTATAACTATATCTATAATTACAGGCCCGGTTCTCGAAAAATTTTTGATCCGTCAACTCTTTTTGGTAGCGTCAAATACCTTGGTAGCTGTGGCTATGATGCTTGAAATATCGGTCAGATTGGTGGGAAGGATCATAGTGTTTGACTCCTTGGCCATCCTCCCGAACTCCGTCAGGTACTGTTCCGCAATCCTCAGGTTCACCGCATCCTTGCCACCCTCTTCATTGATGGCCAGGGCGATAGCCCGGATTCCATTGGCCGTGGCATTGGCCACCTGTTCAATTTCGGAGGCCCTCCCGGTGGCTTCGTTGATGCGCCTCTGCATTTCCCCTTCCGATTCCTTGATCAGCTGCTGCTTCGAACCTTCAGCCACATTGATCTTCGCCTGTTTCTCCCCTTCCGATTCGGCTATCACCGCGCGTTTCTCCCGCTCGGCACGCATCTGCTTCTCCATGGCATCCTTGATGCTCTGGGGCGGAATAATGTTCTTAACTTCGTAACGGGTCACTTTTACCCCCCATGGGTCGCTGGCCTTGTCCACCGCATTCACAATGCCATTGTTGATGGTTTCCCGTTCCTCGAAGGTACGGTCCAGCTCCAGCTTACCGATGATGCTCCGCATGGTGGTCTGGGCGATCTGGATCGATGCAAACTGGTAATGATCAATCCCGTAGGAGGCTTTCATGGCATCAATCACCTGCAGGTAGAGGATGCCATCCACCTCCACGGAGATGTTATCCTTGGTAATACAGATCTGTGATGCCACGTCAATGGCCTGTTCCTTCAGGGTATGCCGGTATCGTACCCGGTCAATAAATGGCATGATGATATTGAAACCCGCCATCAGGGTGACTCGGTATTTTCCCAGCCGTTCCACGATATAGGCTTTCCGCTGTGGAACTACCTTGATGGAGGACAGAAGCAGGATCAGTGCCAGAAGGATCAATCCGGCATATACGAGCGTTAACGCATTCATTTCCATGTACTATAATGTTAGTTGTTAAGGTTTGCTTTTCTTGACCTGAAGGACCAGGCTCTCTTTGGAGGTGATCTCCACCCATTCTCCTTTCTTGACCGGGTCGTCACAGCGGGCCGACCAGTGGGTCCCTTTAAACTCAATTTGTCCCGAACCCTCTTTAAAATCAACAATGGCCCTTGCTTTTCTGCCTATAAATTCTTCCAGCTGATCGTCAATCTCTTTGTCGGTACGGCTGAAAAAACGATTCTTCAGATATTTACGCAGCAGGACAAGCCCGAGCAGGGAGGCCACCAGGAAGATCAGGATCTGCAAGTTCAGATTAATGTCGGTGAATGCGCACACCAGGGCCGTGACCCAGGCGCCCACGCCAAAAAAAAGAATAACCAGTCCCGGAAGAACCAGTTCGAGGAGCAGCAAACCCAGCCCGACGAGGAACCAGATTACTGCAGGATCAGATAAGAAGTCCATATCAGGGTGTTTTGTACTAAAGTACGAAAATCCAGGTTATGCCCTGCAGGGATTCCGGCAATTTTGCGCCCGGCATCCCCTTTCTGAGGTCGATCAATTGCCAAACTTTCGCTACATTCGTATATTCATCTCTGTTTTTATGGGAAAATACCAGTACATCAACCGGGATATCAGCTGGCTCTCTTTTAATTTCAGGGTGCTTCAGGAAGCCATGGACAAGACCCTTCCGCTGTATGAACGGATCAAGTTCCTGGCCATCTATTCCAACAACACGGAGGAATTCTACCAGGTAAGGGTCAGTTACTACAAGCAGATGCTCCGGCATGAAAGAGAGTTCCCCAGACAGCACATCAGAGATTTAAACCCGGCCCATATCATCCGGCAGATCAATGAAATTGTAACCAATCAGCAATCCATCTTCCACCTGATCTTCGAACAGGAAATCCTGCCGGAACTGCGGCAGAACAACATTGTGGTGGTGAATGAAACCGACGAACTTTCCGAGGAACAACAGGAATTTGTCAGGGAGGTGTTCTACTCCGACATTATCACCTCCATTCAACCTGTCCTCCTGGTTAAAAAGAAGGTCCGGCCCTTTATGAAAACCGGCCAGCCCTATATGGCCCTGGAGATGGTCAGTAAGGACAGCGACAAACACCGGCAGCTGGAGCGCTACGGAATGATAAAAATCCCCACCGATCACAATATCTCCAGGTTCCTGGAACTTCCCGTGAAAGACGGGAACTATTACATCATGTTCCTGGAGGATGTGATCATGAGGCACATTGATGCCATTTTTCCCGGATACAAAGTGAAAAACAGCTATTCCCTGAAGCTCACCAGGGATGCCGACCTGGAGTATGACGATTACGAAGGAGAGGACCTCATCGATGCTATCGACCGGATCCGGGCCATCAGATCGGTGGGCAAGCCCAACCGCTTCCAGTTCGACCGGGCCATGCCGGAAAAACTGCTGGAATACCTGATCACCTCCTTCGATATTACCAGGGATATCCTGGTAATGGGAGGGGACCGGCACAACTTCAGGGATTTCTTCAGTTTTCCGAATCCTATCTTTCCCAAATTGGAGATTGAACCCCTTCCCCCCATCCCTATTCCTGCGCTGGCCAATCAGAAGAAACCCATTGCGAGCCTGATCAGCAAGCAGGATTTTCTATTAAGTGTGCCCTACCAGCCCTTTGAACATTACCTTCGGTTCCTCAGGGAAGCGTCCACCGATCCGGCGGTCAAGGAGATCAAGGCCACCCAGTACAGGGTTTCCGATCACTCCGTGGTCGTGAATTCCCTGATTGACGCAGCGGAAAATGGTAAAAAGGTAACCGTATTTGTGGAGCTGAAGGCCCGGTTCGATGAAGAAGCCAATCTGAAATGGGCCAATGAAATGACCAAAGCCGGCATACGGATCATCTACAGCATCCCGAAATTAAAAGTGCATGCAAAGATCGCCATGGTCATCCGCAAGAAAGGTTCAAAATACGGAGATCAGGTCTACCTTGGAACCGGGAATTTCAATGAAAAAACAGCCCGCCTGTACGGCGACCACGGCCTGTTTACATCCAATCCAGAGGTGGTCAGCGAAGTTAAAGGGCTGTACAAGCACCTGGAAAATCAGAACCTGCGTCCGAAGTTCAAGCACATCATGGTACCCGGATTCAATATGGTCCCAAACTTTATAAAGTTGATCAAAAAAGAGATCGGA
>CAYRLP010000099.1:0-8040 GCA_964424935.1 uncultured Bacteroides sp. | reverse complement strand
TATATGGCCTTTCGAAGCGTCCCCCTGTGAGACAGATGAGACCACACTACTGTTCAATCTTTATGACCACGGTGCTTGTTTGGACCGGACCCCCACCTTCGTGCCAGGTTCCATCACCTTCCATGCCCATCTCTTTCATCTTCTCCGTAACCATGGCCTGATATTCTTCCGGGGTGACCTTTTTCCCCTTGGTGGGCTTCTCCAATACCTTTTGATCCAGGGATTTGAATTCAAGGCCAATGGCTTCCAGCCTCCGGTCCCCTTCGTTCAGTTCCGCGGCCAGTACCATTCCGGGCAGACCGCAAAATTTTCCAGGGCCGGCATCCACGGCTATCTTGGGGGTGAACCAGACATGTACATCCCCTCCTTCCACCCGGGCAACGGCTTCCTGGCAGTCATAATCCAGGATCTTCCTTTGCTGGCCTGTGATCTTCCATTTTTCAGGCTTCAGCTCGGATTCGATCAGGAACATGCGCGAAAGAAACTCCCGCTGCTCGATCACCTTCTTGTTCTTCAGGTCGATGTAGATCTTGTTATCCGGTTCATTTATTTTGATCATGAGTCCGGACCCTTCCATGTGCATGCTTTCTTCGGGATCTTCTTTCGGCCGGTTCTCGAATACGGCCTCCTCTTCCGTAAAATGGAGCACCTTTTCCGTTTTCCTCTTTTTGGGGATCTGATCGGCCAGTTGTGCGTCGATGCCTTCCAGCTTGATATCCATATTGACAATTTCCTGGTATACCACCTCACCTGATAAGAGGAATCCATTGCTGTTTCCCTGCGCAACCATCAGGGTAACGCTACACAGCAGTCCGAATGCAAATATGAGTCGTTTCATCGCTCTGTTTTTGCTTCAAATGTAAAATTCCCAGCAGGGTAAGCGGGTTAATTTCAACCCAATAAAGGTTAACTAAGGTTAATGGAACGGGATGAAAGCCACAGGCTGTATATCTTTGCAATGCATGAAACCGTTCACTGCCAGACATAATCTGATGGCTGCTCTGATGATCAGCTCCCAGCTTCTGCTCACTGCATTCGTGGGTTACTGGTTGTGGGGACAGTACCGCGGGGAGAAGGAACTGCTGCACGATCAGTTGAGCAAGGAATATGCCTCCGTGCAGGACCAGCTGGTGGATTCCACCCTGATGAGGCACCTGGTCATCCCGTCCCTGAATGATTCCGTACAGCTCAGGATTCATGAACTGAAGTCCGGAGACCATAAGGAAGGAGCGGACCCGGAAAGGGTTGTGGTAACAATGGAGCAATCCGTCTACGAGCAACCAGACTCCGTTGAGTTCAGGGCCATTCCATGGAATCAGGCTGTTTCGCATGATTCCGTCATGAGATCCATCGATGTGACCTCCGTGATCAGCGACGAGGAGCGCATGGTCCGGAGTGTGAAGCTGTTTATCGATCAAAACCCGGAGGCGTTTCATAACGATACCGGGGTGTTTATTTATGCCATGAGCCTCGATTCCACAGCCCTGATAAAGAACATGGAGGGTGCCATGGAGGCAAGGGACTGGAATTTTTCGCTGGGGTGGCCCGAGGAGGATACGAACCGGACCGGGACGGGTCCGAAGCAGGAGATCGTGGTAGGAGGTCCACCCCTCAGTCACCTTCCGGCCCTGCGCGTGGATCACTACCGCGGGTTCCTCATCCGTGCCATCGTACCCCAGATCCTTTTCGCTCTGGTTCTTCTGGTCCTTTCTGCTTCGGCTTTCCTGTTTTCCTACCGGAGTCTGCTCAGACAACTGGCACTCAGCAAGCTACGTGACGATTTCATCTCCAATATAAGTCACGAGCTGAAGACCCCGGTTTCCACTGTAAAAATCGCCCTGGAGGCCCTGCGTACCTTCGACCTGCAAAAGGATCCCAGTCAGAGCCGCGAATATCTGGACATGGCGGCCCGGGAACTGGAGCGGCTGGAAAGTCTGGTCGGGAAGGTTCTCCACCATCAAATGCTGAACCATCCTTCCCTGGTCCTCCAGAAAGAGGAGTATGACCTGATGGAGCTGACCCGGGGTGTGATGCAAAACCTGGAACTTCCCATCCGGGAGACAGGAGCAAAGATAACCCTGTCCAGCGAAGGCGGTCCATGCGTCGTGCAGGCGGACCGGGTCTACCTGGAGGGAACGATCCTGAATCTGATCGACAACAGCATGAAATATGGCGGGAACCCTCCGGTTATCCACATCAGCATTGACTGCAGCGAAAAGGGAACCACCCTTTCGGTTACCGATAACGGGCCCGGTATCCCGGATGAGTACAGGAACCAGGTATATGAGGAGTTTTTCCGGATTCCAGCCGGAAACAGGCATAATGTGAAGGGATACGGCCTGGGATTGAACTTTGCCTCACTGGTGATGGCCCAGCATGAGGGAAGCATTGACTTTCGCAACCTCCAGGAAGGGGGCTGTTGTTTCACTCTCCACTTTCCAGCGAGGAAGGTATGAAAACCAGGGTATTCTATATCGAAGACGAACCCTATCTGGGCAGGATCGTGAAAGAAACCCTGGAGAAACAGGGATATATGGTGACCTGGGAGACCGACGGGGCCAGGGTGCTGCCCCGTCTGGAAACGGCGAACCCGGATGTATGTGTCCTGGATATCATGCTGCCCCATGTGGATGGATATGAACTGTGCAAACAGATTAAAAAAGCGAAACCCGGACTGCCCGTAATTTTTCTCACAGCCAAGGCGGAAACGCAGGATCTGGTCCGGGGCTTTGAGGCCGGCGGGACGGATTACATACGAAAACCATTCAGCATGGAGGAGGTGATCGTGCGGATTGAAAACCAACTTGCCATGGTAAGGCACAGTGCAGCGGCTTCCGATCCGGTACCGGAGAAGATTCACCTGGGGAAATACATCTATCTTCCTTTCCGCTATGAACTGATTTCCCCCGAAGGTACCGTGCGGCTCTCTCAGCGGGACAGCGAGATCCTGTCCCAGCTGGCCGGATCGGTCAACCGGGTGATCGACCGCAAAGAACTTCTGCTATCCGTGTGGGGTGATGATTCCTTTTTCAATTCCCGCAACCTGGACGTATACATCCGGAAGATCCGGGAATACCTGAAACACGATCCCAATATCCGCCTCCAGACCCTGAAGGGAAAGGGTTATTTATTTCTAATCTCAGACCACTGAGTTCCAACCTGCCAAATTGTCAATTTTATCTCCTTGGCTCAATATTTGACCTCTCCGAGGGAAAATATGGAATCGTAATAGCATTTTAGAATATGGTAAAGAAGGCAGAAAATGCTGATAAACAGCAAGATAAAAAATCTGAATTGGAAGAGAATGTAAAGCAGGATCTGGCTCAGGAGGAGGTAGAAGAGCGGGAAGCCGTGGAAGAATCCGAAGCGGAGGAGGAAGAGGAGCCCGTTAAGGAACCCACCGCAGAAGAAAAACTGGCAGAATTACAGGACCGATACCTGCGGCTGTCAGCGGAATATGACAATTTCCGCAAAAGGACCCTTAAAGAGAAGATCGATCTGCAGAAGAGTGCCAATGAGAACCTGTTGCAGGCCCTTTTACCCGTAGCGGATGATTTTGACCGGGCCATGCAATCGGTGGAGGAGGCCAAGGATATCCAGGCAGTCAAAGAAGGCATGACCCTGATCCTGGGCAAATTTATCGGATTCCTCAACCAGCAGGGGGTCCGGGAGATCGAGGCGGTACACAAAGAATTTGATACCGACCTGCACGAAGCGATCACCAAAATTCCTGCACCGACGAAAAAGTTAAAAGGTAAGGTCGTCGATGTGGTTCAAAAGGGCTATTACCTGAACGATAAGGTATTAAGGTTTTCAAAGGTGGTTATAGGGGAATAAGATGGGAAAAAGAGATTATTACGAAGTACTTGGAGTATCCAAAAGCGCCAACCAGGATGATATCAAGAAAGCCTACCGGAAGCAGGCTCTGAAATACCATCCAGACAAGAATCCGGGCGATAAGGATGCGGAAGAGAAGTTCAAGGAGGCCGCCGAAGCCTACGAAGTGCTTTCAGATACCCAGAAACGCCAGAAATATGACCAGTTTGGCCATGCGGCCTTTGAGAACGGGGGAGCCGGCGGCTTCCACGGGGGCGGAATGACCATGGAGGATATTTTTGCCCAGTTCGGGGATATCTTTGGAGGATTCGGCGGATTTGGCGGATTCGGTGGATTCGGAGGAAGTACCAGAGGCAGGGGGATTAACAAAGGATCCAACCTGCGTGTGAAGGTCAAGCTTAAACTGGACGAGGTGGCCAGGGGGGTGGAAAAGAAGATCAAGGTTAAAAAATATGTCTCCTGTGATGTCTGCGGCGGATCCGGAGCCAAGGACGGAACCTCAAAGAGTACCTGCCACACCTGTCACGGCAGTGGCCAGGTAACCCGTGTCACCAATACCTTCCTGGGACAGATGCAAACTGCCTCCACCTGTCCTACCTGTCACGGAGAAGGAACCATCATCAGCCAGAAATGCGATGCGTGCTATGGTGAAGGTATCGTAAAGAAGGAGGAGGTGATCAAGATCAATATCCCGGCCGGAGTTGCGGAAGGTATGCAGGTGAAGATGAGTGGCAAAGGGAACGCCGCCCGCCGGGGAGGTATCAACGGGGACCTGCTGGTCATCATCCATGAGGAGGGACATCCCGAACTGCACAGGGATGGAAGCGACCTGATCTACCCCCTGTACCTGAGCGTCCCCCAGGCCGTCCTGGGTTCCACGGTGGAAATTCCCACGGTGGATGGCCGTGCTAAGATTAAGATCGAAGCAGGTACCCAGCCGGGCCGGGTACTGAGGCTCCGGGGGAAAGGCCTGCCCGAAGTCAATGGTTACGGGAAAGGTGACCTGCTGGTGCAGATCCATGTATGGATCCCCAAATCGCTTGACAAGGAAGAGAAGAAGCTGTTTGAAAAAATGGAACAATCGGATACCTTTACACCCCGGCCCGATAAAACGGAACACGGTTTCTTCAACCGCATGAAAAATTTCTTTGAATGAACCAAACCAGCAAGCTCTCCGCCAAAGGCGGAAATATTATATCTGCCACTGGAGTTGTCAAAGACTACAGCGGCCACCGGGCCCTGAACCAGGTGTCCATGGAGGTCCCCAGGGGCAGCATTTACGGATTACTCGGACCCAACGGAGCCGGCAAGACCACCTTGCTGCGGATCATCAACCAGATCACGGCTCCCGACCAGGGTCAGATCCTGTTTGACGGCGCACCCATAAGTTACGACCACCGCCCCCTGATCGGCTACCTGCCGGAGGAAAGAGGGCTTTACAAGAAGATGAAAGTCGGTGAGCAGGCACTTTACCTTGCCCAGTTGAAAGGACTCTCCAGACAGGAAGCCCTGAAGCGCCTGAAAATCTGGTTCCGGAAATTCGAGATGGAGGCCTGGTGGGACAAAAAGGTGGAAGAACTTTCCAAGGGAATGGCCCAGAAGGTGCAGTTTATCACCACGGTCCTGCATGAACCCAGGCTCCTGATCTTTGACGAACCTTTCAGCGGTTTTGACCCCATCAACGTGAACCTGCTGAAGCAGGAGATCCTGCAGATGAAGGAACATGGAGCCACCATCATCTTTTCCACACACAACATGTCCTCGGTGGAGGAGCTCTGCGACCACATCACCCTGATCAATGAATCCGAGGCGGTGCTGCAGGGGGAGATCTCTGCCATCCGCGAGCAATACCGTGCCAACAAATACCGGGTCACCTTTCAGGGCAGTGAGGAGCAGCTTGCTGCAGGCCTTGATCCGAGATTCAAACTGCTGGGTGTGGAGGAGAACGGCATGGGCCGCAGGGCCGAGATACAGATCCTGAACGAACATGAAGGGTCGGGCGACCTGATCCGGAACCTGGTGGAGATTACCGAGATCAAGGCTTTCGAGGAAATCCTGCCGGGAATGAACGATATCTTTATCCAGGTGGTCCATGATACCAAACAAAAAAAGGGTCCCGAACATGAATAAAATAACACTGATCATACAGCGGGAATATCTGACCCGCATCCGGAAAAAGTCCTTCATTATCATGTCGGTCCTGGGCCCCCTGATCTTTGCCGCCTATATACTGATCCCCATGTATTTTGCCACTCTGGAGGACAAGGAGGAGAAAATGATGGTGGTCATCGACGATTCCGGTCTCTTCACCAAACAGGGTCCCGGCGGACCCGAATTTGTGATCCCGGAGACCAAAACCCTAAAATTCCAGGTGGTACAGGGAGTTCCCGTGGAGACCTTCCGGCAAACTTTCGATGAATCGGGCTATTACGGCCTGCTCTTCATTCCTGCCAACATCCTGGCTTCGGAATCTGCTCTGATCTACTCTACCAAGCAGACATCCATTGAGGTAAGCGAGTACCTGAAACGATCGATGGAAAACGAAATTGAAGATCTTAAACTTGCCCAGCATGAAATCAGGGACATTGACCGGATCCTGGAGGAGGTGAAGACCAGCATCCATGTGCGGAACATCAAGTGGACCAAGGACGGGCAGACCCGGGAAAGCAATACCGGTGTGGTCATGGGCATAGGTTACCTGAGCGGTATGCTGATCTTTTTCTTTATCTTCTTCTTTGGTTCCCAGGTCATGCGGGGGGTCATTGAAGAAAAGGTCAGCCGCATCATCGAGGTGATCGTCAGTTCGGTCAAGCCCTTCCAGCTTATGATGGGTAAGATCGTCGGGGTGGGGCTCACGGGCCTGACCCAGTTCGTGATCTGGATGGTGCTTTCTTTCCTGCTGGTCACCGGCCTGAAAGCCGCCTTCTTCCCGGAGTTGAACCAGACGCCCACCGAACAGGTGGTGGCCTCCGATCTCTTCGACCAGGAATCCGGCTCCCAGTCCCTGCGCAACAACGAAACCGAGCTTTTGGCCGGTGAGGATGCGGATGTGGCCCAGGAGATCTTTGCCTCCCTTAAATCCATCAATATCGGGGTCATGTTCGGTTCTTTCCTGTTTTACTTTATTTTCGGCTATCTTCTGTATGCCGCCATGTTTGCGGTGATCGGTTCGGCCGTGGACAATGAGACGGATACTCAGCAGCTGATTTTCCCGGTGATTCTGCCACTGATCCTGGGGATCTATGTCATGATCAGTGCCATTAACAATCCGGATAACGGACTGGCCTTCTGGTTCAGCATCATTCCATTCACCGCACCGGTGGTGATGATGGTCCGGATCCCCTTCGGTGTTCCCTGGTGGCAGGTGGCTGTTTCTGGCTCCCTGCTGGTGGGTACCTTTCTCGGGATGACCTGGATAGCAGGAAAGGTATACCGTACCGGGATCCTGATGTATGGAAAGAAGAACAGTTACAGGGAAATCTGGAAATGGCTAAGATATAGTTCATGATCACGGCAATTCTCGATTTCGGGACCAATACCTTTAACCTGTTAATCGCAGAGCGGAAGGATCGTGGATTCAAGATCCTGCACACCAGCATACAACCTGTCAAACTTGGAAAAGGAGGCATCCAGGTGAATCGCATTACCCCCGATGCCATGGAACGTGGATTCGTGGCCATCCAGAATCATATGGAGACCCTGGCCGGATATGAAGTGGACGAGATCCGCGCCTTTGCCACCTCGGCCATCCGGAATGCGGCCAACGGAGAGCAATTTACCGACGAAGTGTACCGGAGGTTCGGGTTCAGGGTCCGTGTGATCACCGGGGAACGAGAAGCCGAACTGATTTATAAGGGTGTTCGTCAGGCGATCAACCTGGATGAGAGCTATGCGATGATTCTCGATATCGGGGGCGGCAGCAACGAATTTATAATCTGCAACCGTGACAGCATGGTCTGGAAGCAAAGTTTCGAACTGGGCATAGCCCGGATCCTGGAGCTGTTCACCATCTCGGACCCCATCACCCCGGAAGAGATCCGGGCCCTGGAATCATATTTTCTCGAGGGACTCGTGCCCCTGCTGAAGGTGGTTAAGAAGTTCAGACCGCAGATCCTCATCGGAGCTTCCGGATCCTTTGACACCTTTTATAACGTGCTCCGTCACAGCATGGGATGGCCGGAGGACCACCTGCATGGAAGGGAG
>CAYRLP010000098.1:0-8070 GCA_964424935.1 uncultured Bacteroides sp. | reverse complement strand
CAGGCATGTCTTTTGCTACCCACCTAGTAGTGGTGGACACACTCAGGGGCTCATATCCGACAAAATGCACATTAAACTTCAAACGATCCGAATATGGAAGAATCAGTTCGCTCCATAACACAGGTATTGTCCTCTGGAAATTCCATTCCCAAGGTATACCTCTAATAGAAAACGTAAGATCGATCACTGAACCTTCCCTGGCATCGGGAGGGGCAATTCGCATTTGTGTAGTTCTTTCATACAACCGTTCCTCATAAATGTACTCATTGGAAATTTTAGATTTAACTACTTTCCCATCCTCCATATTAAACACCCATCCTTTAATGACTGATTTTGATTTGGCAGGAAGGGACATGATCAGGTAGTTTAATCCCTCTTTGGTAAACACTTTATATCGGATCATCCAGGTGAACTCAAGTGTAGATTGGTCAAGGAAACCATATTCATACAAAACAGCTGCATCTACTGTGGAATCCGGGCTGTAGTACTTCATGGCTACTTCATCCAACGATACCTTGCCGAATTTCATTGGTGCTTTCTGTGCTACCAATAAGGAAAAATGGGATATTATGATCCCGATAAGGACATATTTTAACATGTTGGGGTATTTGGACGGTATAATTCCGCCATTAATGTATCGAAATAATTCACTGCGTCCAATTTTTGCTGGAATTAATTGCCAACATTCAAAATTCCGTGGAAATCATACCTCCGTCAGCTTCCACTTTCCCCTGCGGAATACCGCCAGGGCGATCAGGGTCAGGGCCGATTCCCCGATCAGGATTGCATAGCAAACGCCACGTATCTCCAGGTCCATGACTTTGCCAAACAGGAACGCCAGCGGAATCTCCAGCAGCCAGAAGGCAATAAAGTTGATCCAGATCGGGGTGGCTGTATCCCCGGCACCGTTGATGGCATTCACCATCACCTGACCCAGTGCATAGACAAAAAAACCGAAACTGACCATCCGCAGACAGGTAACCCCGCTCTGCATGACCACGGGTTCCCGGACGCGGTCGATGAACGAGCCGATAAAGGTATCCGGAACGGCTATAAATATGATCGATACCAGTCCCAGGAAGATCATATTTGCAATGCCTACCACCCAGGCCGACCGCTCGGCCCGGCCGGGCTCCCTGGCCCCCAGGTTCTGTCCGACCAGTGTGGCAGCGGCATTGGCCAGTCCCCAGGCAGGAAGGAGGGCAAAAAGGAGGATCCGGATTGCGATGGTATAGCCTGCCACGACCTCTTCCCCCAGGCTGGTGACCACCCATACCAGGAAGATCCAGGAGGAGGTGGCGATTAGATACTGTCCGATGGCCCCCAGGGAAAGTTTAACCAGCTGGAACATCTCCTTCAAACGGATCACCAGCTGGCTGGCCCTGATCTGAACCCGGTGCTTCCCTTTCCCGAGAAGGTACAGCTGGTACAGCACAGCCAGGCCACGGCCGATATTGGTGGCCACAGCGGCCCCCTTCACCCCCAGTTCGGGAAAGGGGCCGATCCCGAAGATCAGAAGGGGATCCAGGATAATATTCATCATGTTGGCAAACCAGAGCACCCGCATGGAAATGGCCGCATCTCCGCTGCTGCGGAATACTGCATTGATTATAAACAATAGCATGATCACCAGGTTTCCTCCCAGCATGATGGCAGGATACATATAGCCCATCTGAACGGTCTCTTCAGATGCCCCCATCAATCGCAGAAGGTCCTTGGCATAAAATATACCAACCAGGGTGAAAACCACGGAAACCAGGATCCCGGTGAATATAGCCTGAACGGCTGCCACGGCTGCCTTTTCCGGACGCTTCTCCCCGATTCTGCGGGAGACCAGCGCCGTGGTACCGACGCTCAGGCCTATCCCGATGGCGTAGATGATGGTCATCAGCGATTCGGTGATCCCCACGGTCGCCACAGCCTCAGCACCCAGGCGGGAGACAAAGAAGATATCCACCAGGGCAAATACCGATTCCATGATCATCTCCAGCACCATGGGAATGCTCAGCAGCAGTATGGCCTTGCCCAGGGGAATCACGGTGAAATCACGCTCCGAACCGGCCAGGGATTCACGCAGGTCGCTTAAAAATTCACGGAAAGCTGATCTTGTTAATTGTATTTTGGAATTGATTTGAAACATGGTAAAGAATTATTGGTTGGATAGTAATTGGTGGGGTTCCGCTTCGTTAAAAGAGCGGGACAAGATCCACGGTAATATTTCCAATAATTCTCATGTTTTCCGGAGAATAAGGTTCAAATGTACAAGATTTATCCAGGGAATCAAACGGAAAGGCTAAAAATTAACACCCTTTTAATATCCTGCATCCACATATTGATCCGGGTACCAGGTCCTCAAAGCCTCCGCCGTACGTTTCGCAATGAGTTTCCGGCCCTTTTCACCGTAATGTTCGGTGGTCCAGGTCTGGTCGGTGAATTGCTCATCTTTGACTGAGGAGAGGTTATCGACCACCGTCACCCCTTTTGCCCCGTAATAGTCTTTCAGAAGTTTCCGGTTCTGTTCCATCAGAAAGAGCAGGTCCTTCCCGACCAGTTGCCCTGCCTTTTCCGTATTCTCGGCCATGAGGTTGAACACCAGGTTCCATCCCCGTTCCCGGGCCAGGTCCACAATTTCATCAAAATCTGCGATCCTTGGATTCTTCAGTGTATCGATCTGGAACCCGTAGGCTTTGATATAATGACAGGCCAGCTCTGTCAGGGCCTGGTCCAGGGCCCCCGATGTATCCTGTATTCCCTGGTGGGCCATCCACCGGTCCCACTGGCTTACATCCTTATGCGGAAAGTCATAGGGAAAATGCAGCTTGTCTTTCACCCACTGCCGTTTGAACTCCTTTGTCCGCTCTTCATCGGTCTTTATGTCATAGGCCTTGAACGACAGCAGAAAGCGGTCCAGCAGGGGCGGATACGGACGGAGCAGGACCAGGCTTTTTTGCAGGGAAGTTTCCAGGGGTGAATAGATCCACTGGGCATTGAAGGAACGGAGGTTCAGTGTCACGATCACGGTCCCCAAGTGGCTCTCCTCGGGCACCTGCCGGAGCATGACCTTGAAGACGCCTGAATGGCCTGCCGGTTTTGTCATATCATAGAAGCCCAGGCCAGGGTAATAATCGGAGATAAAGTCCGAAATCTTCCGCTTGTCCCGGTCCTCCTCGCGAAAGGAATTATTGGACGATTCACCCAGGTAAATGATATCCGCATCCAGCGGCACCTCCCTGACCAGGTTAATGATGGGTGAATATTCCTGCAGGTCCTTTTCATAGAAGAGATACTTGTATCCCCCGTTCATGGCCACGAGAAGTCCCATCAACAACAGGATCCGAAGGGCGATATGTTTCCAGCCTGGTCCCTGCATGTTTCAGAATTGAAAATAGATAAACGGAAAATTCTCCACCCCGGCAAAGGCTATGATCCCAAACAGGAGAACTGCGTATACGGCCCATCTGAGCCAGAGAGGCAGGGTATCCGCCCAGTGATCGAAACGCCTGTTGTATAAAAAGAGATCACTGCAGATGAACACCAGCAGAAAGATCCAGGTAGAGGCGGGGATCAGCAGGGGCGCGGGATCCGGTGGACCCTTACTGAACAGCAGTTTGAACATTCCGGTGGCTCCGTCAAAACTCTGGCTCCTGAAAAAGACCCAGAGGAGAGTTACCAGGATAAAGGTCTTGACCGCCAGGAAAATATGTCCTGCTGAAAAGGCCGGATATTCCTTATGTAAATGCAGAGCGTCGTTCACGGAACGTTCAAGGAGATATAGCAGGCCGAACAGGAGGCCCCAGATTAGGAAGGTCCAGTTGGCCCCGTGCCAGAGGCCGCTGATCAGGAAAACCACCAGGATATTCAGGACCCACCGCTGTTTGGACACTCGGTTCCCCCCCAGGGGAAAATAGAGGTAATCCCTGAACCAGGTGGAAAGTGAAATATGCCATCGTTGCCAGAACTCGGATATGCTTTTGGCCAGATAGGGGGACCTGAAGTTATCCATGATCCGGATACCCAGAAGCAGGGCGCTGCCGATGGCGATGGTGGAATATCCGTAAAAATCGCTGTAAATCTGAAAAGAATATAGGAGGATCCCCTTGAGGATGCTGCCCGGACCGAATTGTTCAGGCTGTGCATAAACCTGGTCAACGACCCCGGAAACATTGTCCGCGATCACCATTTTGATGAACAAACCATAGAGGATCAGACGTAATCCTCTGACCACGTTGTCATAGGAAAGCACCTGTTTTTCCCGGAACTGGGGCGCCAGGCGCGCGTAACGTTCAATGGGACCCGCCACCAGCTGAGGGAAGAATGAGACGTAGAGGGCGAAATAACCCAGATGGGTTTCCGCTTTTTGTTTTCCGAAATAAACATCGATGGAGTAGCTCAGGGTTTGAAAGGTATAGAACGATATACCTACGGGCAGCAGCACATGCAGGGCAGGTATCTCCGCAGACCACCCTATTTTCTGGAACAACAGGTTCAGATTTCCGGAAGCAAAGTTGAAGTATTTGAAGGTGAACAGCAGACCCAGGTTCAGGCACAGGCTCAGGATCAGCCAGGGAAGTCGTGACCTGCGGTCCGGCAACTTCGCCATTTTGAGTCCGCTCAGATAATCGACGCCGGTGGAGGCCATGATCAGAAAGATGTATTCCACCTTCCAGCTCATGTAGAAAAAGTAGCTGGCGGCCAGCAGAAACACCCACCTCCATGCATGGGGGATGAGGTAGTAGAGAATGACTACCACAGGAAGGAACAGGGCAAAATCGATCGTGTTAAAAAGCATCCTTCCTAATACCTGGGTCGTTTACAAACAGGGAGATATTAGCATGGTCTCCATCTCCTCCCGCCTGACGGGGGATTTGGTCGCCTCCCTTTTGGAGGGACTGCTGATCGGTTTGCCAAAAACGCGATAACGCTTGTAGACTGCACCGCCCATATATTCCATTTCGGCCCGTACCTTTCGGTTCGTCTCCATCTCCAGGTGGCTGTCGATGTGTTCCATCTTCTGCTTCCTGGCCGAGTCGAGCATGGCAGTGCCCAGGATGGTATCCATCCCCCGGTTCTGAAAATCGGGATGGATCGCACCCAGCAGGAGATTCAGCTGCCTGGAGCGACGCCCGGCCAGGAGTATGTGTATGATGCCCAGGGGAATCAGGTAACCCCTGGACTTCTTGATCCCTTTGCCGATATCGGGCATGCCGATCACGAATGCGATGACCTCCTTATTCACATTTACCACCACCTTAATCAGCCGCGGATCCATAATCAGCAGGTAGCGGTTGGCAAAATCGTCCATCTCCTCCAGGGTAAATGGCATAAATCCGTATATCTCACGGAAGGTATTGTTAATCAGGGTAAAGATCGGCCTGATCCACGGTTTCAGTGCTTTTCGCCTGCTGAATTCCAGAAGTTCGATCCCCGGATTGTTCCGATATGCCCGCTCTGCCATATGCTGATACAGTTCCGGGGTTTTTTCCGGAATTTTGATTTTATATACCACCAGGTCGATGTCTTTTTCAAAGCCGAGTGCGGTCATGTGATCCACCATGTATTCATAATTGCAGTGGGTGGCGATGGAGATGGGTTCGTTGAATCCTTCAATCAGGAAGCCCTGCGGATCCTTATCCGAAAATGCCAGAGGCCCAACCAGCTTCTCCATACCCTTCAGGCGGGCCCAAACCTCAACGTACCAGAGCAATACCTCGCTCACCTCCCTGTCATCCCAGGTCTCCAGGAAATTAAACCGGGCGTTTCGCTGCCCCTGCAGTTCGTTATATTTGTGGTTGATGAGGCCCATCACCCTTCCAACCACTTTCTTCCCCCTGTACGCCAGAAGCATGATCACGTCACTGTATTCAAAGGATTTGTTCTTACTCCGGTTAAAGAACGTCCATTCATCTGAGTAAAGGGGAGGGATCCAGTTTTGATGTCCTTTATGGATCTTCGCAGGCAGGTGTATGAATTTCCTGAGGTCGCTCTTCGAGCATACGTGCTTAACCACAATCTCCATCGGGCAGGTTGTATTAGAGGTAGTTCAGGGGCCCAAAATAGGATTTTTTAACGAGTGTTATGCCCCTTCTGCAAGATTTAGCAATTCCTCGCCGGTAATCCTGTTGATGATCCACTCATTCATCAGCCTGGCTCCAAGCGACTTATAAAATTCAATGGATGGTTCGTTCCAGTCGAGGACGGCCCATTCCAGCCTTCCGCAGTTCCGTTCCACGGCCAGAGCCGCCAGGTGGGCCAGGAATTTTTTACCGTACCCTTTGTTGCGATGACTCTCCAGTATAAAGAGGTCCTCCAGATAGATTCCAGGTTTCCCCAGAAACGTGGAGAAATTGTGAAAAAAAAGCGCAAAGCCCACCGGCACTTCCCCTTCATTCCCGATCAGGACTTCGGCAACCGGTTTTTCTCCGAACAGGTTTTGCTCCAGATTCTCTTCCGTAGCCACCACTTCATGGGACAGCCGCTCATAGTCCCCCAGTTTCCTGATGAAGTCCAGGATCAGCGGTACATCTTCCTTTTCTGCGTTCCGGATCGTAAAGGGCAACGGGTTGTCAGCCTGTTTCATGCTTTCAGGAGTTATCATAGGTGGGAATGTAAGTGGGCCGGTCAAAAAACTGCTGTTTTACGGACTCGGGCATGTGGAGGAAGCGGATCCGGATATCGGCATGGGTAGTGCCGAAGATTTTATGCAGAATGCCCAGTTTCTTATGCTTTTTGAAGAGCGCATAGAGGTCAGATTCCAGGTCCATCATCATCATGGCAATCTGATAGCCGGTCCGTTCCAGTACCCCTTCCATCAATTCATACAGCACCTTCTCCGATCCGGGTTTACAGTAGAGGGCATCGAAGGCCAGAAAGTTGATTTCGTTGTTGCGGCCAATCTCTCTGAACCCTGGCATCCTGCTGAGCAGCCGGGCCATCCGGTTGGCCAGGTGGTTCCCCAGATCCACGATCTTCCAGGTGACCCTGTAGATCTGCACCCCGGCCACCATTCTGCCTCCCTCCTTAATGACATAATAGTCGTTGTTCTTAAATATGGAATCCGTGTAGAAGAGCGTATAATCCCCGTAAAATTCCCTGATCTGCTCCAGGATCTTCGGCTGTTCGTGCTCCGAAGTAGCTTCGATCCTGCTGCTCTTTCTGGGCCGCAATCTGCTGAAGCTGAACGCGGCCAGCGTTCCGACCGTTTCGAGCCCCAACTGGGCGCTGAAATTCATGGAGCGAAGGTTGGTCCGGTCGATGATGCCAAAAATGATGGCCGGCTGGTCCTCCCGGCTCTCCCCTTCCCGCAATTGAGCGGGATTAGCTAAAATGGGTTGAATGAAGCGTTCCAACACCCCGCTTCGTTTGTGCCCGTCCTTCAGGTTCTCCTTTGTCTTTCTTCGGGTGGGGACTCCGCGGATGGGCGACTTGATGGAGAAGTAGCGGATCAACCAGCTGTCATGTGCCAGACCTCCCGTTTCTGTGGGTTTGCTGCAGAATCCCACCGACCCCAGCATTCTGCCTGACTTCCGGAGATACATAAAGTAATTCTCCTTTCCCGACTTCATCCGGTCCTCCAGGTCGGTGTGATGGAATTGCATTCCCCCGGGTTGCCCCATCACTGTCTGATGCATATGCTCCATCAACTCCTCACTGGGGCTGGTTTCCACTTCAATGGTCAGGTCGTGGTAGGTCAGCAGAATCCGGCTGTCTTTCATAGCCCAAAGATAGGAAGAGTGCCGGGAAATGGAAATCAGGGACGGATCCCTGACTCCTCCAGTGCGTTCTTGATAAGTTCCGCCCACAACAGGTACCCGTCCCGGTTCAGATGAAGCATGTCCTCCCTGAACAGGGTGGAATCGGGGAGCCCTTCCGGGGTGACGTAGTGGTCAAAGGTGGATATGAAATGGAGATCGTCCTGCTTTTCACAGTAGTTCCGGATGCGGCCGTTGGCCTCCCTGATTTCCGGGGAAACATGCCAGCGCTTGGGCGTGGGCGTGACCTCTATCCAGCAAACCGGTGTACCCGGATTTCTGTTCCGGATCTGTTTGACCAGCTCCTTGAACTGCCGGAGGA
>CAYRLP010000097.1:0-8153 GCA_964424935.1 uncultured Bacteroides sp. | reverse complement strand
GGTCAGTACATTAACCAGGATCATGTCCTATGAGCAAACCATGCCGTGGACTAACCTCCTCTATGGCGGAGCTAGTATCGGACCCGAAGATATAAACTTCCCCGTACCGCAGCGTCAGATCGATGTTAGTAATAACATCCTGGTTCAAAACGCTCAGCATCAGTAATACAACCTGAATTAAATCTGATAGCTTAGCAAGCTAACTAGAATAATAGAAAAGAGGCTGTCCTTCGGGGCAGTCTCTTTTTTATTCCGGAAAATGTTCATTGCTTTGAACAGGGGACTTTTTTTTTGTTTCTTTGAATTCCTCTCTGTTTTTGTCAATTGAAGATTAAAGATGAAGTATATTTTACTGCTTGTTGTCTCTGTACTTGTGCTTTCCTGTTCGGAAACTCCCAGGTTCGAGCTTCTCGATCCGGAAAAAACCGGGATTACCTTTAATAATGTGATAACGGAGACCGATTCAGTACATGTGCTCAATTTTGAATACATCTATAATGGAGCAGGAGTGGGTATTGTCGACCTGAACAACGACGGTTTGCAGGATGTCATTTTTACTGCTAACCAGGTAGCCCCCCGCATCTACCTGAATGAAGGGGATATGACCTTCAGGGATATATCATCCAGTTTTGTGGACCTGGACAACGGGCAATGGTACAGCGGGATCACATTCACGGATATCAACAATGACGGATGGAAAGATATTTACCTCACCTGTACGGCTCTTCCGGATCCTGAACAAAGAAAGAACCGATTCTTTATCAACCAGGGGATCCAGGACGATGGCAGGCTGCTTTTCATCGATAAAGCTGAATCCTATGGCCTGGCCGATACCAGTTATTCCGTACATGCCGCCTTCCTGGATTACGACAATGACGGGGACCTGGATCTCTACCTGATGAATAATTTTATCACCGAGCGGCTCTCAACCCATTACCGGGCAAAGATCAACGATGGCAGCGCGGTCAGCAACGATGATTTCTACCGCAACAACGGGGACGGAACCTTCACCAATGTGACCATAGAGGCTGGCATTGTCTATGAAGGCTTCGGACTGGGACTGGCCGTGGGAGATGTGAACAAGGATGGCTACCCCGACGTATACGTTTCCAACGACTATCTATCCAATGACCTGCTTTACATCAACCAGCAGGACGGCACCTTTAAGAATGAGATCGCTTCACTGATGTCCTACCAGACCAAATCCTCCATGGGGGATGACATGGCCGATATCAACAACGATGGCTATCCCGATATGTTTACCCTTGATATGTATCCCGAATACTTTTTCAAAAAGAAGCAGACCATTAACGGCTTTGGATACATCTACTTTATCAATGATGCTAAATACGGTTACGAACACCAGTTCCTGAGAAATATGCTCCACCTGAACAATGGTCTGCTCAATGGAGAGATGGTGCCCTACAGCGAAGTTGGCCAGATGATGGGCATCTATGATACTGAGTGGAGCTGGTCGCCCCTCTTTGCGGATTACGATAACGACGGGGATAAAGACCTGATTGTCGCCAACGGATATCCGGTGGACATGACCGATAAGGACTGGACCCGTTACTGGGCCGAGGTACATGGTTCAATAGCGGACGATCGTTATATCATTGACAGGTGCCCATCCTCAAAAATGTACAACTTCACATTTGAAAATACAGGCCCGTACCAGTTCAGGAACAACAGGGGGGAGTGGTTCAAACCTGTGGAATCCTACTCCTACGGGGCGGCATTCGTAGACCTGGATAACGACGGGGACCTGGACTACATTACCAACAACCTGAATGATGTGGCCTTTGTTTACATTAACACCACCGTTGAAAGGGGTAAAAAAGAGGCCAGCTACATCCGTATCAGGCTCCGGGGAGATAGTCTGAATCCTGAGGCGTTCGGGGCAAAAGTTGAGCTCTGGAGCGGGGACAATTACCAGTACCAGGAGCAGTTCCTTTCAAGGGGGTATATCTCCTCGGTGGACCCGGTGGTCCATTTCGGCATCGGCTCCCGGACTCTTATCGATTCCCTGAAGGTAACGTGGCCCACCAGCGGGCTTATATCCGTTCTGAAAGCGATCCCGGCCAACCAGTCCATCGAGATCAGTATTGACAATGCAGAGCCTGCCAGTGATCCTGCACGGACCAACACACCTACCGAACCTATGTTTTCAATGGTGAATGGGGCCGTTTCATATAAGCACCAGCAGTCCGATGTGATCGATTACTACTTTACGCAGAATATCATTCCCCACAAATTTTCACAGATAGGTCCACGCATACAGCGGGGAGACCTCAACGGGGACGGCACCGAGGATCTGATCATCGGTGCCACCAACCAACTGCCTACCACTGTCTTCCTGAAAACGGAAAAGGGATTTGAGCAGTCCGCTATCACGGGGCTGACCACCCTTAAGAATTTCACCGAATCGGACTTTGCCATCGTAGATATTGATGGCGACGGTGATCATGATGTCATTGCGCTTGCCGGCGGGTACGAGAACCGGGCTGAAGAATATATCCATTACCTCTATGAAAACAGGGATGGCAACTTTACCAGAACACGCCTGCCCATCCCGGCCTTCCCGGCCTCCGTGGTAAGACCCGTGGACTTCGATCATGATGGGGATACGGATCTTTTCATAGGAGCCAGGATCGAAATGACACGCTTCCCCTTTGCGGAAGACTCCTGGTTGCTGATCAATGATGGAGGACATTTTACGCAGGAAAACTGCGTAAAACTAGACCTGGGGATGGTAACCGATGCCCTTTGGAGCGACTACGATGGGGATGGATGGGAGGACCTTATCGTTGCCAGGGAATGGAACTCCGCTGTTTTTCTTAGGAATATGGAAGGCAAGCAACTGGAAAAACAGGAGATGGCCGGAATAGAACAGATGCATGGCATGTGGTTCTCTGTGGGTTCCGGTGATTTTGACAACGATGGCGACCCGGACTATGTCCTGGGCAACCTGGGTGAAAACCACCGGTTTACCAGTCAGTATCCTTTAAGGATCTATGCCCTTGACCTGGATATGAATGGAACCCTGGACCCCATCTCTACCGGGTACTGGAAGAACCAGTACGACGAAATGACAGAATACCCCATTAACTACCTGGATGAACTGGTGGGCCAGTCCAATTACTTCCTGCAAAGATTCAACTCTTATAAGGAGTTCAGTTTTGTTGCAGTACCGGAGATGTTTGACACCGCTACTCTGAACAGGGTTGATGAAACCTTCTTTATAAATAACGCATCCAACTATATCCTGTGGAACGAGGAGAAGGGATTCCGCTGGGAAAAGCTTCCGCTGCCGGCCCAGGTCGCACCCATTAAAAAAACAATCATCCGGGATTTCAACAGCGATGGCTACCCCGACATCCTGCTTGCAGGGAACGACCATACCTTTGATATCAGTACAGGTTACTATGATGCCTTAAAGGGACTGGTGTATATGAGCAGTGAAGGAAAGCCCCTGAACCGTCTGATCGCTCCTTCGGAAAGCGGGATCATCCTCAATGGGATGGTGGAATCGCTTCTTTTCCTGGATGGAGAACGGCCACTTATCGTGGCCGGTATAAATCGTGACAGCATTCTTTGCTATTCCGTGAAGCGTTAGTCAGTTCCGTGTTACGTGTTTTCTGCAGCGTCTACGGTGGCCCTTCTATTCTTCTTTACCAATTAGGGCCCGTGTGAAGGCCTCCGTACCCACGAAGCGGGTATTGTAGGTCTCCCTGTAACGGTTGTGTTGCGGATCGGACGGATAGCTCTCCTCCTCCCCGTAGGGGTAGCAGGTCATCCCATGGAACGGCAGGGGTTCCACGGTTTGTCCGTGTGCCGTATTCAGATCCCCGTCCTTGACCCAGCCCACGCTGTGCACCAGGAAATCCCGGGTCCAGCCCTCGGGAAGTTCCGGCAAGGATGAGGCATCAAATTCGACAGTGGTCTCGTCTCCGGCATTCTTGATCACATACATGTCATCGGATTCCAGCAACAGGGGCAGTACATCACCATACCGGGTATAGTATCCGGTAAGGTCACGCCACATGGGTTCGGTGGTCACTGTGCTGTAATCGAACCAGTGCGGACCGTAGCGTCCTCCCTTGCGGTAGGGCCTGGAGAACCCGCGGTAGTGCAGATCGGCAGCAGAGGGCTCCAGCATGGTGGACCGTACCGGCTTTCCGGGCCGGCCCTGGGAGAAGAAGATCTGATCCCAGTGCAGCTGCATATTGGTCCGGATACGGATCCGCGGATCCTTCGCAGACACCTTCCCGGTCAGATCGGCCACGATCATCTTGTCCTTCCCCATGGGGAAGCTCAGGTTGTCCACAATAACCCTCCAGTTTCCCTCTTCATCCGGTGCTTCAATAACCGGTGAGAACAGCCGGATCTCTTCCGACTGGGATATGGAGGCATTGATGCTTGCATCGGTTGGGAAAATCCAACCATAGAGGAACAGGAAGAGCGCTTTCTCGGTGTTAATTTCGCCTAAATCAATGTTCAGAACCGACATTTCCGTCAGCCCCTGGTACTTGCCCTGTTTCAGGAAGGGGGTGTACTCGTCGTCCTGTTCTGCCACCAGCGGCAACAGGTCTGTTCCGTACTGGTCGCGAACTGATGCAGGGATCCGCTTCTCTTCCACCTGGAACAGGGTGTAACCTGACAGGGCCGGAGGTCCCATGCGTTCATCCACATAGAGGTCCACCTCTTCCGGATGGTCCAGCACCACCAGTCCGATCTTGTCCGTATACATGGTTTCCCAGAGTTCACCGGTGACCTGCAGGGTGTATTTCTGATCCTTCATCCTCAATTGATCACCCGATATCTTAATATAGTCCACCGATGCATCCGAAGGTGCAAAGGTGTTGTTCTCGCCCATGATACCCAGAGGCATGCCCAGGGCGCTCTGCCACATGATATCCTTCACAAATTCAAATCTCTCCCCGTTCCAGGCATAGAGGAAGGGGCAGGATCCTTTCAGCTGCTGCTCCTCGATCAGGTCCTGATTGGTAGCCGGAAAGAACATGTTCTGGGGTACCCCGTTGGTCCACAGGATCCGGATCACCTCGGCTTTTTCCCGTAACCCCAGTCCGAAATGGATATCCGGTTCTGTCACCACCTGGGACTGGTACAGGTGGCCAGCCCTTACTTCCACCTTGGCCCCGATCCCATAATAGTTGTTTTTGCCACTCCCGGCCCGCAGACCAATCAGCTTCATCTTGATATAGTGGTTGTTGTTTCCACCATCGTTGCGGAGCAGGCGGATGGAACCATCAGTGCCTATAATTCCCACATCCACGTCCCCGTCATTGTTATAATCGAAAGTCGTTACCCGACTCCCCGATCTGAGATCTTCAGGTAAAATGTTCGGGGCCAGCCAGAGCTTCCCGTTTCCGTCGCTATGGAAAAGATAAACCCCGCTTCCGTCGCTCTGTACGGCCTCGCCCACGACCAGCAGATCCAGGTAACCATCGTTGTCAAAATCGAAAAATTCTCCGTCATGCACCCGTACATGTTCCAGGTAACTGGTCACATCCTCGGAAAGCAGGTCCTCCCGGAAGGTCCCGTCCCCCTGGTTCAGAAACATCCCCGATCCCCCTGCCCGGGAGGAAGCTATAAACAGGTCCAGGAATCCGTCGTTGTTGTAATCGCCCACGCTGACAGCAGAGGCTCCTTCTATCTGAGGAATGCCTGACTCTGAAGTCAGGTCTCTGAATATCCCCTGCCGCTGGTTGGAATAGAGATGGTTGGTGCCTTCCTGGTTCACCACGACCAGATCAATATCCCCATCCTCATCAAAATCCCCAAATGCAGCATCCATCGTGGTCTCGTTCCCGCCGGACAGCCCAGACCTGGCTCCCTCCTCCAGAAAGGTGCCGTCCTGGTTGTTCCGGTAGAGCAGGTTGGTTCCTTTACGGGTCACGAAAATATCCAGGTCCCCGTCGTGATCGTAATCAAAGAAGAGCGATCCGGACCCGGCAGCCCCGTCTCCCACACCGGCGCGGGTGGAAAGCTCCGTGAATTTATCTTCACCGGAGTTCCTGTACAGTAGATTGGCTCCCTCCCGGACCACGTAGATATCCAGGAATCCATCGTTATCATAGTCCGCAAAGCGTACGGCTGTCTCCGCCCCCCGGTGGTCGATCCCGGCCTCGGCGCTGACATCCTGATAGGCTCCCCACTCATTCTTCAACAGGTAATGCCGATAGGTCCCCGTGGCAGGATCGAACTGCCCGGCATAGAGGTCCACGTCCCCGTCCCCGTTATAATCACAGGCAGCCAGGTGGGTGCGGCCCTGCATCTCCCCGTTCCCCGTACCGGATCCTGACAGAAGAAAATCAAGTCCAGCCGTAACGGTTATATCGTTGAACTTAATGGCCGCCAGGACCTCCTCCCAGTCCGAGGCCTGATATCCCAGCTGGGTCTGATCGAAGGTAACCACCGGCGATCCCACCAGTGCTCCCCCCGGTCCCTTCAGATCCATCATACCGGCCTGGTATGGCGTGGTCACCTTCATGTAATTGTGAAAGATCATGAAGTTCACCGAGGCCTTTTCCTTGTCCCCTTTACGCAGCGCACTGAGGGACTGGTCGTAATACTCGATAGCCTCCTTCGGAAACTCCGGGAAAACCTTCCGGACCTCCTCCAGCTGGGCCAGCGCCTGATCCAGCTGGCCCTCCTGGATCAGGATTTCTATCAGATTCAGGTGAGGAACGAGGTTCCCAGGTACCTTCTCCACCAGTTCCCGGGTGTACTGTAACCTTTTTTCCTGCGCTTCCTTTCCCTGCATGGAAGCATACAGCTCGGTCAGATTGAATAGCGATTTCACATGCCCCGGGGAGAATTCCATGATCCGTTCAAGCTCCTCCACCGCCTTATCAGAGGCTCCGCTCATCTCGTATACCTTGGCCAGGATCAGCCTGACATCAGGATCCTCAGGCTGCATGCGAATGGCTTTCTGTAACCACTCTTCCGCTTTTTCAAAGGAACCCATCCGCAGATAAACGATCCCCAGATTTGCATAACCCATCACCTCATCCGGATCCAGAGCAATGATCTTCTGGAACTCCGCTTCCGCCTCCTCCAGCTTATTCTCCTCCAGATAAGCCAGCCCCAGTGATTTTGCCGAGATCATCTGTTCGGCCCGCTCCGAATCCGTGATTTTCTCCTGTCTACAGCCCTGGCCGGGAAAAAGCAACAACCCGGCTATCAATACCATAAAACCTCTGTATCTCATGATTTACCTCCAATAAAGACGCCTCACAAGATACAAAAAACTGCTACTCCCTTCCATGAAATTCCTAACTTTGGAATATGAAAAAGAGTCTGAAACGCCGTGATTTTCTCGGCCGGACGGTACTGGCAGCCCTGGCCCCGGCCACGCTGGCTGCATGCAACCGGGGTCAGGACGCCCCGGAAGGCACTCCTGCAGCGGCAACCGGCAGGGAACCTGCATTCCAGGAAGAACTGGCCAAGAACCGCCAGATGCCGAAGGACCTGGTGATGAAAATGCTGGATCAGAAGGTGGACCAGTACATGCAGCGCTCCCACCACTGCGCTCAGAGCAGTTTTCTGGCCCTGAATGATCAGTTCGGACTGCAGGGGGAAGAGGTCGTGAAAGCGCTGACCCCCATGCCGGGCATCGCGGAGCGGGGAGAAACCTGCGGGGCGGTCACCGGTCCGGTGATGGCTATGGGTCTGATCTACGGCCGGACAATACAGCAGCTGGATGACTGGGACCGCTACCAGCAATCCCTGATCCCCACCGGACACTTTTGCGAGCTGTTCGAAAAGGAATTCGGGACCACCCTTTGCAGTAAGGTACAGGAACTGAAGTTCGGACGCTGCTATCACCTGACGGATCCAGAGGAACTGGCTGAATTCCAGAATGCGGGGGCCACGGAAAAATGCAGCGAAGTGGTCCGGAAGGCCGTGCAGCTGGCCGCAGGAATCATTCTGGACGACGAGACGCTGTAACCAGTCAGTAGGTGCCGCCCGGTTACTTCCGATCCTTGATCCCGAATTTGGGATCGATCCTCAGAAAGGGGATCAGGATGAAGCTGGGAATGGTGCAGAGCATCACCCAGATAAAGAAGTGCTGGTACCCGATCAGCTCCTGCAGCCAGCCCGAAACCATTCCCGGCAGCATCATGCCC
>CAYRLP010000096.1:0-8209 GCA_964424935.1 uncultured Bacteroides sp. | reverse complement strand
GCTCAAGGAGGGCATGACCTCCAGGATCAAGATGCCGCCCAATTTCAAGCTTGAAAAGATAAACGGGCAGACCCTGAAAAAAGGTCTCGATATGGAGGACCCGGTTTCCAAAGCGGTGATATCGGACAGTGCCCGCTATATGGGGATCGGACTCTACAACCTGTTTCAGATCCTGAATCCTCCCCTGATCGTCCTGGGAGGAGGACTGACTAACTGGGGGGAGTTCTACCTGAACAGGATCAAGGAGACCTTCTATTCCCTGGCGGGAGAAATGATCTTTGATCCCATTGAAATCACCCTGTCCAGGATAATCGGCGATGCCGGGGTCATCGGTGCGGCCGCACTAAGCCTTGAATAGCCATGCTGAACGAACGACAAAACAGAATCCTGGAGATCCTGGGAAGAGATAACCGGACCTCGGTGAATACCCTGTCGGACATGCTGGCGGTCTCTTCCGTGACCATCCGCCAGGACCTGAACCACCTGGAAGCGGAAGGCCTCCTGAAACGGGTCCATGGAGGGGCGGTCCTGAAGGACGGGGACGACCTGGACAACAGGCTGGCCAGGAATTACCAGAAAAAGCAGCGCATTGCGAAAAAAACGGCTGCCCTGGTCAATGACGGGGAAACCATCCTGATCGAATCGGGTTCGGCCAACGTCTTGCTGGCCCGTGAGCTCGTAAAGATCCGGAAGGTCACCATTATGACTACCAATGTATACATAGCCAGGCAGTTCCGAAAAGATGCGCAGGCCAATATCGTGATCCTGGGCGGGATTTACCAGCCCGATAGTGAGACCCTGGTCGGAAAGATCACCAAAGCCTGCATCGACCAGATTAACATCGATAAAGCCTTTATCGGAATCGACGGATATACCACGGAGGATGGATTTACCCTGCGTGATATGTTCCGGGCCGAGATCTCCAGCCATATCGTTCAAAAAGCCCGGGATGTATTTGTGGTATCCGACTCCAGCAAATTCGGCAAAACGGGCATGACCAGGATATGCCGCCTGGAGGATATTCAGCATGTAGCCACCGACAATGATCTTGATCAAAGCTACCGGGACGAACTGCTTGCCGCCGGGATCGATCTGATCCTGGCCTGATCTGAGCGTGATTTAGTTATACCCTCAGGAAGATTTTCCTCCGGTACAGGAAGAGCATCAATGCCCACTGTATGACCAGTACGCCGGAAGTGATAAACACGGCCCCCCATTGCTCGTTGATATGAACGGAGGTAAAGTTCAGAAAGAACCGGCTGATACCGTGAAAGTCTATGATCCGGTCCGCCATGTATATGGTGATCGAGTTCATGCCGAACACCCTGAAGAAGAGGGTCCAGCCCTTGGATCCCTTCACATCAATAACGAAGTAAAACAGGGCCAACAAAAGGGCACTGACCCCACCTGCCTTGATCACATAGCTGGCGGTCCACATTTTCTTGATGATGGGATAAAAGGGACTCAGGGCCTGGGCAATGGCTATCAGTACCACACCTGCCAGAGCAAGATAAAGCGCCTTTCTGGCAGGGGTAGCTTTTGAACTCCGGATGACATGGCCGCAGAGTGTTCCCATCAACGTAATGGAAATGGCTGAAACAATGCACAGGATGCCTTCCGGGTCAAAGACCTCATCATAAAGCCTTCCCGGAAGCAAAAGCTGATCCAGCCAGGCATTGATGGTAGTGGCGGGTTCAAAGGTCCCCGCACCGTACCCCGGAACAGGCACAAACAACTGCAATACAGCAACACCCGCAAGGATTCCCACAAGCCAGTAAGCGGGACCTTTGATGTTTTTCGAATAAAGGCTGATCAGTGCTGCAAAGAAGTATCCGAAACCGATCTGTGAAAGTACACTTGCATAACGGAGGTTCGTAAATCCCCTTTGCAGGGCTCCGTTGTAAATAATCCCGAATACGACCAGGACAAGCAGGCGGATAAAGATCTTTCTAAATAGCTGTGATTTGGCAATTCCCTTTTCCACCTTTGAGTTGATGGCATAGGGAATGGCTACCCCGCTGATGAACATGAAAAGCGGTAAGATAAGGTCGTAAAAACGGAAGCCTTCCCACTGAACGTGGTGCTGCTGGGTTGCAATAGCTTCCAACCAACCCCAGCCTGTAAGATTTGCCAGGGCGATGATGATTCCGCCAATTCCCACGAGCATGGCCATGTCAAAGCCTCGCAGGGTATCCAGTGAGAGTAAACGTTCCTTGGTGTCGGTCCTGAGCGGACCCTTGTGTTCAGTTTGTGCCATGATAGTTTCAATTTGTGCCTTCTAATGTAAATAAAAGCAGGCAAAGTTTGTCTAACTTGTAATTTTAATAACGGAGTATCGTCTTTTATAAGATGCAGGTTTAATCCTTAAATGAACTAACCCCCATGCTACGAAACTACCTTTTTGTTGCCCTCAGAAATCTGAGTCAGAACCGGATATCCTCCCTGGTGAACATTCTGGGTCTGGCCATAGGTATGGCGGCGTTTATCCTGATCATCCAGTATGTACGGTTTGAACTCAGCTACGATAATTTCCATGAGAAACAGGATGTTGTCTTCCGTTTGCAGCAGGACCGCTTCAACCAGGGAGAGCTAACTACCCGGTGGGCAGCCGGTTGTTCGGCCGTGGGCCAGGCCCTGTATGAGAACTTCGAAGAGGTGGAGAATTTTACCCGTTTTCAGAAGTTTAACGGAGTTATGACCTACGGGGAAAAGAAATTCAGGGAGGAGGAAATTTATGCCGCCGATACCTCCTTCTTTGATATATTCTCCTTCAGGATCCTCAAAGGGGATGGTCACACCTCCCTTCAGAATCCCCTGACCATGATGCTCTCCGAGTCCACAGCCAGGAAGTACTTCGGTGATGAAGATCCGATGGGCAAAAGCATGCGGTTTAACGGGGGACTGGAGTTCGAGGTCACGGGGGTCTTCGAGGATGCGCCGCGGAACTCCCATCTGAAACCCGATATCCTGGCTTCCTGGGAGACCATGGTCCGTTTCCAGGGACCACAGGTCAATACGGCCTGGCAGTGGGATGCTTTTTTCAACTACATTCAGCTTCATCCCGAAACGGATTACAAGGAATTTGAGACCAAGCTCCCACCCTTTGTGGAGGATCAGACGGGTGAAAGCTTCGCGCGCTACGGGGATGGCATGGAATTCCACCTGCAGCCCCTGCGAAGCATCCATCTGCATTCGGACTTCATGTTTGAAGCGGAACCAGGGGGGAATGCCCGCTCCGTCTATGCCCTCATCGTAGTGGCCATATTCCTAGTGGTGATAGCCTGGATCAATTTCATCAATATGTCCGGTGCCCGCTCCCTGGAACGGGCCCGGGAAGTGGGCATGCGCAAGGTCAACGGGGCTTTTCGTACCCAGCTGCTGGTCCAGTTCCTTTTTGAATCGGTTCTATTGAACCTGTTGGCCATTGCTGTGGCTGTGATTATCGTGGGCCTGTTGCATCGCCCCTTTAATCTGCTTACAGGAGAACAGCTGGATTATTCGCTGGCCGGAAACGGGATGTCCTGGCTCATCATACTGGCCATCTTTGTTGCAGGGGCTTTTATTTCCGGGATCTACCCGGCCCTGTTCCTCTCTTCCTTTAAACCCACCACGGTGTTCCAGGGGGTATCGGAACTGAAGGTCGGGGGACTGGGTATGCGGAGGATCCTGGTGATTTTTCAGTTTGCCACTTCCCTCCTGCTGATTGCCGGGACCCTGGCCGTATACATGCAGATCAGTTTTATGCGAAACAGCGACCTGGGTGTGGATATCAAGAATGTGCTGGTGCTTACCGGCCCCAGTGTGAATGATTCCACCTACTCGGAAACCTTCTCGGCATTCAAGAAGGAGTTGATCCGTAACCCGGATATTGAAATGCTTACTGCTTCCATCGCGGTTCCCGGCCGGCAGCCCCAGTGGAATGCAGGTGGCATCCGTCGTCTCAGCGACGGGGAGGATCAAGGTAACCAGTACCGTATCATGGGTTTTGATTATGATTTTGTGGATTTCTACGGGCTCGACGTTATAGAGGGAAGGAACTTTTCAAGGGATTTCGGTCAGAACAGCTCCACCGTTCTTTTTAACGAGGCGGCTATTGAACTGATGGGTTTTGAGGATAACGCTTCCGCGATGAACGTTCCCATTTTCTTCTGGGGGGATACCTTCCAGATTGTGGGTGTGCTGAAAAATTTCCATCAGGAGGGTATGCACAAGGGGTATGAGCCCCTGATTTTCCGCTTTTTTGAGGATCCCAACGGTTATTATTCCCTGAAGGTGAATCCGCAAAAGACCCGGGAAGCACTGGCTTTTGCAGAGGAACAGTGGCAGCTCTTTTTTCCGCTGAACCCCTTTGACTATTTCTTCCTGGAGGATTATTACAATGAACAGTACAGGAATGAGGTGCAGTTTGGCAAAGTGTTCGGCGTTTTTGCTTTTCTGGCCATCTTTATCGCCTGTTTAGGGTTGTTTGGACTCTCCTCCTATACCACCCTCCAGCGAACCCGGGAAATCGGACTACGGAAGGTTCTGGGCTCTTCCTCGGGAAATGCCGTATTGCTGCTGCTGCGCTATTTTATCATCCAGGTGCTTATTGCGCTGCCCATCGGCCTTGGACTGGGCTATTACATTATGCATGGCTGGCTGCAGAACTTCGCTAATCGTGTGGGGATCGGGTGGTGGTTCTTTCTGGTCCCCTTCCTGCTGGTGGCCCTGATTACGTTGTTGACAGTAGGTGGACAGGTGGTCCGCACGGCCCAGGTAAACCCTGCGGAGTCGCTGCGTTACGAATAGGCATCGCCTAATGCATGGACCGTACCCTTCTGCAGCGGTAAAGATCCATGAACAGACAGGAGCTTTCCTGATGGCAACGCGTATGGATCCATTTCATGATGACGGCTCCGGACTTCTGCCCCAGAAAAAATCCTGCTACCAGGAAAACATAGGTGTACCAGGCGAATCCGATCCCAGAAAACAGCCTCAGGGCAATAATAAAGGGAACCGGGATATGTATGGCCAGGATCCACTGGATGGAAAAGCGCCGGACATTTGCCCTCCAGTATCCGAAAGGGATATTCAGCACAAAAACCAGGATGGTGATGAGAATAAGCTTTGCAATCATATCTCCGCAAAGTTACCAAACAATTTGAATCAGGCCGGGTTAACTGTCCAGCCAGGCTTTGAATTCACGGACACGTTCCCTGGCCACGACCACATTCTGATCATCAAGGCCCTCTATATCGATCTTCAACCGGTTGTTGGACCAGGCATAAATCTGGGCACAGGCCTCAATGGATACAATATACTTCCGGCTGATCTTAAAGAACTTCCCCGGGTCCAGCATATGCTCAAGCTCCTCCAGGGAGTAGTCCACAATGTAGTTCCGGTGTGTACGCGTATGAAGGTAGGTGCTTCTTTCAAAACTGTAGAACAGGAGAACTTCATCCACCATGATGGTCCGGATCTTTTCTCCGACCTTTACCATGAACCTCGACTTGAACTTCCCCGCTTCCTGATCGTTTCTTTGATCCAGCAGGCGATCCAGGGCAAGGTTTGAGGCATACTTCCTGGCTTTTCCTATAGCCGTTTTCAGACGCTCTTCTTCAATAGGCTTAAGCAGATAATCAATTCCGTTGGCGTTGAAGGCTTCGATCGCATAGGTATCGTAAGCGGTTGTGAAAATAATGGGACATGAAACAGTGAATTTCGAGAAGATCTCGAAGCTGGTGCCATCGGCCAGCTGGACATCCGAGAAAATCAGATCCACCTCAGGATTGCTCTCCAGGTAGGCCAGGGAATCCCTGACTGTTTCAAAGGTACCCGTAATCTCCATATGGGGGGCTACCCGCTCGATTAACCGTGTCAGGTGATTCACGGCCCTGCTTTCATCTTCAAATATGATCACCTTCATGCCTGCTCCATTTTGATGACCGGCACCTCCACCGAGAAGGTCTGTTCCGTCTCTGAAACAAGCAGTTTCTGATCGGTGAAGTAGCTGTATTGCTGTTTAATATTTGCCAATCCGGTTTTTCTGGACTGCTCGCCCGCTGCTTTTCGTTGGAGGTTGTTCTCCACCTTCAGGTAGTCCCTGTTCCGTACAATCTGCACACGCAGGGGTTGCGATGCAGATATCTCGTTGTGCTTCACACAATTTTCAACGAGAAGCTGCAGGGTCATGGGAACGATCAGCTCATGCTCTTCGGCTTCCACCTCCACCCGGATGGAGAACTTTTTTTCAAACCTCGTTTTCAGGAGGTAGCTGTATGCCTTGATAAAATCGAGCTCTTCCCTGATGGGAACCAGCTCCCGGTCCCTGCTGTCCAGGACATACCTGAAAAGCTGGCTCAGCTGCCTGATAAAATCCACGGCCTAGCCCTGATCCTCATAGACCAGATCGCTTAATACATTGAAACTATTGAAGAGAAAGTGCGGGTTGATCTGATTCTGAAGGGACTCATATTTATACATCAGCATTTCAGCCTTGAACCGCTCTGCTTCCAGCAGGGACTCATTCCAGTTCCGTAAAAACCCCACTGCGGCAAATATCAGGGATATTATAAAGGAGATCAGGACTGCAATATAGCTTGATCGAAGCGTCCATGCGAGCATATTCTCGGGCAACGAACCATAGACCAGGGCGAACATGATAACCTGAACCACCAGGTAGGCCGTGACGGAATATACAATGATGGCCAGGGTTCCATAGATGGTACGTTTCACCAGATGTTTGGTCCAGCTGAATCGCTTGTCGAGCAAACCGTATATGTAACTGTTCCCCAGCCACTGGGTCAGACAGATGGCCATCGCCCATCCATAGCTGATGGCAAAAACCTTGAAATTCTCCAAGTTATCATCATAAAACACAATGGTGACCACCAATGCCAGGAGCAGCATCCCGATGAAGATGATTAGGTTCTGCCTTCTTTTATAATCCTTTATGCGGTACGCTTTGGCCATGTGTACAAAATACGAGTTTTCAGGAGATTACTGACCACAATTGTCAACAATTCCCTGGGTCTCCTGCTTCCCCCAGCTGGGATGGATCGGGGATTGCAGTTGATATGCATCCCAGGCTTCCAGAAGCTTCCGTGCCTTTTCACAGATGGGAGCCGTATCGGATCCGAAGAAATTCGCCGTTCCCAGTTCATTGGAAACCTGCAGGAACCGGGCACGTGGATTATCGGGTTCCAGTTGGAGTGCCCGGGCAATGGCCGCATTGATCAAGGGAGTCGTACTCATCGCTCTTTGAGGGGGATCAACGACCAGATAACCTGTATGATAAAAAGCCTTCATCACGTAGGGCTCCGCTTCATCAGGAGCCAATTCGAGCATCCGGTCAATGGATGCGGATGCTTTTTCCAGATAGGCATCCCGCAGCTCCGGCTCAAGCTGACCCATAAAACTCATCAGTATATAGCAATGGGCCTCATTATAAAGGGGCAGCCATTCCCCGGGCTCTGCACTGGCGATCACATGGAACCGGTTGGCAAGCTCCTGGAAGTCAGCGGTGGTGTTGCAGGTTGCAAACATCTGTATGGTCTCCCCCATTTTTTCATAGTATCTCTGATCCTGACCCATGGCGAGAACAGCCAAAAACAGGAGGATTGCAAATAAACTTGTTCTTTTCATGATTCTATGGTTTAATTGATTTTATCCAGTTGATTCAATTCTCCGTTTTTTGAAAGGGTAATAAAGCAACCTATTAAAAACCATCGTTTTGCACCCGGACGTATGGGGGTGCCTCTGTAAACGCCGTTTTCATCGGGTGTGCTGGCATACCGGTATCCGAACTGTTGCTCCGATCCCAGCAGATTCGAAACGGTCGCGTAGATAATGATATTCTGTCTCAGCAAATAACTCCAGTTGATGCTCAGCGACCGGTAAGGCAGGCTAAGTTCGCCGTTGAAGGTGTCGCAGTTAGGATCGTTATAGTACCTGGGTGAGGCTACGCTGAAATTCGCTCCAAGCTGTGACCTCAGCCGGTCGAACCAGTGTTTGTACACCAGGGTCAGGTTGTGTTTACTGGTGAAATTGTGCACCGACTCATAGGGGTAGTCCAGATAATTGCGTCTGGATTCAATGAAGGAATAGGAAATCCAGTACTCTCCGTTCCGGATGCTTTTCCGGTCCCTCCAGAAAAGGTCCAGCCCATAGGAGAATCCATCCCCCTCATTACTGAGATGCTGGTAGCCGCTGGCATCCATTGCCTCAAACT
>CAYRLP010000095.1:3629-8224 GCA_964424935.1 uncultured Bacteroides sp. | reverse complement strand
ATATATCCCGGCAGGTTCCCATCGGCGGTCCGGGCCACGCTGTCCCGTAGTTCGTCCAGCATGACCCAGGAGGTGAAGCTGGTGTCTGTATCCGTACCATTCCAGATCCGGACCCGATAACCGCCGTCCCCCAGGTTGGACACTGTGGAAGAAGGAAGTGCTGCTTCACTGCTGAAAGGGGGATCAAACCCGGGAAGGGCCGGATTGTACCTGCGCCATTCGAAATTGTAGCTCCCCACGGCAGGAGGAAGTGCTGTGAGCTCCCCCATTTTGCTTACGCCCCCCGACTGATAGAAGACAAACAGGGGATCTTTCGCTGTGTTCCCGGGAAGGTAGCTCAGGGTATCCACATAGTCAGCAGTGGCCGACTGGATCTGCGCGAGGCCCTGGTTCAGGGGGAACAGGACTGCGATGAAGCCCGCTGCACATCCCAACAGGTACTTTTTAACAACCGCTCCGGGTAGAGTCATGATCCGAGTTTAAACTATAAACGTATTGTTGCCAAATTATTATACAAACAGCGGGGTCGTAAAAATGCAATTTTTAAAAAAACTGTGCAATAATTTCCGGGTTCCGGTCCGACAGCAAGGGGGAATTATCCATCAACATATGTTAACTTAGTCCACTCGTAAAAAAGAGGAAGTGGAAGCAATCAGGACGGATCTAAACAAGGCGCAACAGGAGGCGGTGCTGAATCACAGGGGACCTGCGCTGGTCATTGCAGGAGCCGGATCAGGCAAGACCCGGGTCCTCACTTACCGGATTGCCTACCTGCTCTCCCTGGGAATCCCCCCTTACAGGATCCTGGCCCTTACCTTCACCAACAAGGCGGCCAACGAAATGAAGGAGCGGATCGCTGTCATGGTTTCACCGGACCTGGCCCGCCAGCTCTGGATGGGCACCTTTCACTCCCTGTTTGCCAGGATCCTCCGGCGGGAGGCGGAGGTTCTCGGATTCCCCTCCAGCTTTACCATTTACGACACCATCGATTCACGGAGCCTGGTGAAAACCATAGTCCGGGAACTGGGTCTGGATGAGAAAATCTACAAGCCCGCCGAGGTATTCGGCCGGATCTCTGCGGCCAAGAACAACCTGGTTACCCCCGATGCCTACCTGTCCAGCGGAGAGTACCAGGTACGCGACCAGGTCACGCGTCGTCCCCGGCTGGGTGAGGTTTACGATAGGTATGTGAAGCGCTGCAGACATTTCGGGGCCATGGATTTTGACGACCTGCTCCTGCAGACCAACCTCCTGTTCAGGGACCATCCGGCCATTCTGGACAAGTACCGGGAGGCCTTCGATTACCTGCTGGTGGACGAGTACCAGGATACCAATTACTCCCAGTACCTGATTGTGAAAAAATTGTCCGAGATTCACAGGAACCTCTGTGTGGTGGGGGATGATGCCCAGAGTATCTATTCCTTCAGGGGGGCACGCATCGAGAACATCCTGAATTTCAAGAACGACTACCCCGATTACCGTTTATTTAAACTGGAGCGAAACTACCGTTCCACCCAGATGATCGTCAGGGCGGCCAATTCGGTAATCAAGAAGAACAGGGGACAGATTTCCAAGGAGGTCTATTCAAAGAACGAGCAGGGTGAACTGATCCGCGTGGTGAAAGCAGCGGACGACCGGGAGGAGGGATTCCTGGTGGCCGGGCACATTTCAGAACTGCGGTTCAGGGAGCAGCTGGAACACAAGGATTTTGCCATCCTTTACCGCACCAATGCCCAGAGCCGGATCTTTGAGGAAAGCCTTCGCCGGATGAACATTCCTTACAAGGTTTACGGGTCGCTCTCCTTTTACCAGCGCAAGGAAATCAAGGACCTCCTGGCCTATTTCCGGATCATCGTCAATCCCTGGGATGATGAGTCCCTCAAAGGGATCATCAACTATCCCCTGGGGGGAATCGGGAAAACCTCGGTGGATAAACTCGGTGCGTATGCAGAAAAACTGGACACGTCCATCTGGGAGGTCCTGACCCATCTGGAACAGGCCGGCCTGGGATTTAACAAGGGAACCCTGGCCAAACTACAGGAGTTTGTACGGATGATTCAGGGCTTCCGCCGGCAACTCCACAAAATGGAAGCGTTCGACCTGGCTTATACCATTGCCATTGAAGCCGGTGTGATCAGGGACCTGCAGGCCGACCGGACCCCGGAAACTGTAAGCAAGTATGAGAATATTGAAGAGCTGCTCAACGGTATCAAAGTGTTTACGGATGATCCGGAACGGGAGGGGGAGGCGGACCTGGCAACCTTCCTGCAGGAGGTCACCCTGATGACCGAAATGGAGCAGGAGAAGGAAGGGGACCGGAACCGGGTGACCATCATGACCATCCATTCGGCAAAGGGGCTCGAATTCAAGCACCTGGTGATTGCCGGGGTGGAGGAGGAGTTGTTCCCTTCGCAGATGAGCGTAGACAATCCAAAGGACCTGGAGGAGGAACGCAGGCTGTTTTATGTGGCCCTGACCCGGGCCGAAAAAAGCGTCCTGATCACTTTTGCCGCATCGCGCTACAGATGGGGGATTCAGAATTCCTGTTCCCCCAGCCGGTTTATCCGGGAGATAGAACCCGGGACCCTGGAGCTTCCTCCTGATTTCCATCCCATCCTTCCGGGACAAACCCAGGGAATTGAGATGGAAAAGAGAATACTCTCAGCCCGGGTTCAGCCGGCCGGCCGAAGGTTTATTCCGGGGAACCAGGCTGTGCGCAGTACGGAGCAGGCTGCTGCCGCGGCATCCGCACCGGTCCACAAGGATTTCACACCTTCCGATCCTGATATGATCCGGGTGGGCAGCCGGGTGGAGCATCCCCGTTTCGGAATCGGTGAGGTTCATCAGTTGGAAGGCTCGGGTTCCAACATCAAAGCCACTGTACATTTTCCCATCGGGACCAAGCAGCTGCTGCTTAAATTCGCCAAGCTGAGGGTGGTTAAGTGAAAAAAGCGTATTTTTGCAAAAACCTGTATTTATTAAATCATCCATGAGTTACGATTACAATACCAGCAGGCAGAAGTTGATTCTGCCTGAATACGGAAGGAACATCCAGAAGATGGTGAACCATCTCAAGACCATTGAGGACCGTGAAGAACGAAACCGGGCAGCCCGAACCGTAATCGGCGTGATGGGCAATCTGAATCCACATCTGAGGGATGTGAACGATTTCAAGCATAAGCTCTGGGATCACCTGGCCATCATCGCAGATTTTGATCTGGATATTGACTCCCCCTATCCCTGGCCGGAGCGTTCATCACTTCAGAGCAAACCGGAAAAGGTTTCATACAACCAGCACCGTATTCCCAAGAAGCACTACGGACGGGCCATTGTCCTGATGATCGATAAAGCGGTGAAACTGGAACCGGGTGAGGAAAAGGATGATCTGGTCCGGATGATCGCCTATCATATGAAAAAGGCCTATCTGACCTGGAACCGGGAAGCGGTCAGCGACAGTGAGATATTTAAGGATATGAAAACCCTTTCGGGGGGAGTTCTGGAGGTGGATCCGGAGCTGAAGCTGCCCGAAACCAAAGAAATTCTTGCCAAGAACCGTCCTGCCGGTCCCAAGAAGAAGGGAGGAGGCAAAAAAGGCAAACATCAGCATCAACAGCACAAGCAGTAGCCCCTATATTTCTTTTCCATGGGGAAGTTCGTCATTGAGGGAGGCTTACGCCTGGACGGGGAGATTACTCCCCAGGGTGCCAAAAATGAAGCACTCCAGATCCTGTGTGCGACCCTGCTGACCAGCGAACCGATTCTGATCCGGAACCTGCCCCGCATTCAGGATGTGCGTCAGCTTATCCAGCTTCTGGGCGACCTGGGAGTTCAGACAGAACAGCTCTCCGATACGACCTACCGCTTCCGGGCCGAAGAAGTGGACCTGGACTATTTCCAGACCGAAGGGTATATGCAGCAGAGTGCATCGCTCAGGGGATCGGTCATGCTCCTGGGACCCCTGCTTGCACGTTATGGAAGGGCAGTGCTGCCCAAGCCGGGGGGGGACAAGATCGGACGCAGAAGGCTCGATACGCACTTCCTGGGATTCCAGGCACTGGGTGCCACCTTTGATTTTGATCATGCGGAGAATTTTTACCAGGTCCATGCGTCCCGGTTGAAAGGTACCTACATGCATCTGGATGAGGCCTCGGTTACCGGAACAGCCAATATCATTATGGCCAGTGTGATGGCCGAAGGTAAAACCACCATTTATAATGCGGCCTGCGAACCTTATATCCAGCAACTCTGCCTTATGCTGGTCAGGATGGGAGCGGTTATTGAAGGAATTGGTTCCAACCTGCTGACCATTACCGGGGTGGATTCCCTGGGAGGGACCGAACACACCATTCTGCCCGACATGATCGAGGTGGGCAGTTTTATCGGCATGGCAGCCATGACCTGCTCAGCGCTTACTATCAAAGACGTGGGCTTCGAACAACTGGGTATCATCCCAAGTGCGTTTCAGCGCCTGGGCATTGCCCTGGAGCGGCGGGGCGACGACCTGCATGTACCGGCCCAGGACCACTATACCATTGAGACTTTTATCGACGGGGCCATCATGACCATATCCGATGCACCCTGGCCCGGCCTGACCC
>CAYRLP010000095.1:0-3619 GCA_964424935.1 uncultured Bacteroides sp. | reverse complement strand
GACCTGCTGAGTGTCATCCTGGTCACGGCCACCCAGGCCAAGGGCAGCGTGCTGATCCATCAGAAGATGTTCGAAAGCCGGCTCTTTTTCGTGGATAAGCTTATAGATATGGGGGCCCAGATCATCCTGTGTGATCCCCACCGGGCCACCGTGATCGGACTGGATCATGGTATCAGGCTCCGTGCCACCACCATGTCGTCGCCCGATATCCGAGCCGGAGTGGCCCTGCTGATAGCTGCCATGTCGGCCGAAGGAACCAGCACCATCTATAACATTGAGCAGATCGACCGGGGTTATGAACAGATAGATGCACGTCTGAACCGCCTGGGGGCTTCCATCCGGCGTTCCTGACATTCCGGAGGATTTTTCTAACTTAGCTTCACCAACCTGAACCCTACCTGATGAAAAAAGTACTGTACATCCTATTGGTATCCCTTTTCCTGTGGTCCTGTAAATCCGGAAACGGCAGCGGTTCCGTGGAAGAAGCCGTGGTTGCCGGTCCGTCAGGGGTTAAGACCGGGATTGACATCGGGGACCGTGCCCCCGAGCTGGTTTTTGAATCACCCTCGGGAGACAAGATCTCCCTCTCCTCCCTCCGGGGAAAGATGGTGCTGATCGACTTCTGGGCCTCCTGGTGCGCCCCATGCAGGGAGGAGAATCCCAACCTGGTCCGGACCTACAACCGGTATAAGGATAAGGAGTTCAAGAACGGGGACGGATTTACGGTCTACGGGGTTTCCCTGGACCGTCGAAAGGAAGACTGGACCACTGCCATCAGGCAGGACGGCCTGGTGTGGGAATCCCAGGTGAGCGACCTGAAAGGGGCAGGATCGGTGCCGGCAGCCCAGTACGGGGTCATGTTTATCCCGGCCAACTTCCTGATCGACGGAAACGGGATCATCGTAGCCAAGGGCCTGAAGGGTAAAATCCTGGAAGATAAACTGAAAGAGTTGCAGAAGTAAGTGCATTGAATTTGCGATGAAAAAACCGGCAACGCTCCTGCTCCTGCTTCTTCTGAACCTTCCCGCGGGCAAGCTGCCGGCACAACCGCCGCTGCGGCTGATCGATCAGTTCCCCGAACTGATCCGGGCGGAAGAGGAATCGCCTCTACCGCTTTTTATCATACAGGTCAACACATCCCTGGTCTCCTCTTCAGAGTTTGTTCCGGATTCCGGGGATAGTTTTATCCACCCTTACTGGAAAATCCGGGCAGGCATTGAAGAAATCAGGGTTGAGAAAGGGTATCAGTGCCGGCTCATCCGATTCAGGAATGAATCCACGGACACACTGGAGGTGGAAAACCTGATCCCCCTGGGGGCCTCGCCGGACCGCCCCTATATCACCGGATACGGTCCGCCCGGACTGGCCCGGGCCACCCTTTTCAGGCCGGGACAGGGACCCGTGGGCCTGATCGTTCCGGATAATGCCTGGGAACTGGGATTTACCACGCTGGAACTCTCTCCGGACAGCGGGATGGTACTGCTTGCGCGGAGGGACCGGTGGGAGCGTGCCCAGCGCAGGAGGTACTCGACCCTGCTCTACCCGGGCGGGGAGCTCCTGTACCGGCTCTACACAGAAGCGTACAGGGGGACATGGAAGGATGGATTGATGCATGTGTTACGGGATCGGTGGCTCTACGACCTGGATGAATTTGACAACCGCCTGTACGAGCGGTCCGATCTTCAATGGATCCGGGAGGATTACCTGGCCGTTCTGCAATTTGCCTGGGACGAGGATTTCTATTCACGCAGGCAGGCTTCCTATGCTCCCTTCCGGGAATTCTTCCATCGCGACGACTACCTTCACGGGGGCTATGATATCTATGGAATCTGGCAGGGCTGGCCCCGACTCGGACTGGATTCCCGCAACCAGTGGGACCTAAGCCGTGACCTTCCAGGAGGTATGGACTCGCTCAGGCACATCGCGCAGTATTGCAGGGAGCATAAATCGGCTTTTTTTGTATCCTACAATCCGTGGGATGAAAGTACCCGTCAGGTGGACCATATGGAGGCTATCAGGGATCTGATCCTGGAAACCGGGGCAGACGGCATGGTCCTGGATACCCGGGGAAGTTCCAGTGTAGAGCTTCAGAAAGCCGCAGACCGGGCCAAAAAAGGGGTGGTCATGTATTCAGAAGGGATGGCAGTGCCCCGGGACATGCCCGGGATCATTTCGGGCAGGGTGCACAACGCCATCCAGATGTCACCTCCGCTGAACCTGAACAGGCTGATCAAACCTGAATTTCAGGTGTTCAGGGTGCTGGATCTGAGGGATGGGAGGATCCACCGGGAAGCAGCCATATGCCTGTTCAACGGATATGGTATGGAATTGAATCTTTTCTCCCCGGCCCATCCCTGGTGGATGGAAGAGGAGTACAAGTATATGGGCAGGTGCCTGATGATCCTGAGGCAGAACCAGAAGGCGTTTCATGACCTGCACTGGATCCCCCTGGTGGAATCGGCCGACAGCATCTGGACAAACAGGTGGCAGGACGGGGACAAAATTGTCTACACCATGCTTTCCCTGAAGCCGGAGGGCCATGCCGGACCCCTGCTTCCGGTCCCGGACCGGGATCTGCACTGGGTCTCCCTGTGGGACCATGAAGAGATCCTGCCCTCGGAGACCCCGGAAGGACCCCTCCTGGAATGCGTGATTGAGCCCTTCAGCCGGGCATTTTCCGGGACGCGCAGGGAGGGGAGTGTGCAGTGTATCGCAGGATTCCCCCGCCTGCTCCACTGGGAGATGGAAAAAGACAGCCTTATCCTTGGAGCGCCCGCAGGGGACCGCATCCTGCTCTGGAAGGGAGATCCTTCCTATTCCAATGCAAGCAGGTTGGAGCGGCTGCTGGACAGGGACAGGATCATCCGTGAGCCCCTTTCCCGGTGGATGCACCATCCTGAAGGGAAGATCGTGATCCAGTTGCTGGAGGGGAATGAGGTCCTGGATGAACGGGTGATTCACACTACCCTGGCCACCCCCGTCCGCATTACCCGGACCCGTCCCACCTCTCCCCATGAACTTTGTCCGGAAGGCATGGTGGAAGTCACGGGGGGACCCTTCCTGTTTTACCGCGGCAACGATGCCGATTTCATCCCTTATCCCAACAATTTTGACACCCTGGCGCTGGTAATCGGGGATTATTATATGGACCGGTATCCGGTTACCAACAGGGAGTTCAGGGAGTTCCTGCTGGCCACCGACTATTCTCCCCCCGATACCACCAATTTCCTGAAACACTGGAACCAGGGAAGCTGTCCGGATTCACTGGCTGATCACCCCGTGGTCTGGGTTTCCCTGGACGATGCCAGGGCCTATGCCATGTGGAAGGGAAAGCGACTTCCGACCGAAGCGGAATGGCAGTATGCTGCCCAGGGTACGGATGGCAGAACCTGGCCATGGGGCGGGGAGTTCGACAGCACGCGTTGCAACTATGCCACCGGTCATACCACGCCGGTTCAGGAGTTTCCCAAGGGCCGGAGCCCGTTTGGTGTGGAGGATCTCACCGGGAATGTATGGCAGATGTGCGATGAGGAGTATTTCGACGGAAGTTTCTTCTTCTCCATGATCCGGGGAGGTTCGTTCTACAGGCCCACTTCCAGCTGGTGGTACATCCAGGGAG
>CAYRLP010000094.1:6839-8258 GCA_964424935.1 uncultured Bacteroides sp. | reverse complement strand
CCCATAAGCAGATCCATTTATTTCAAAACCTGAGGATCGAAAACAAAGTCAGAGGCCTCTGGGAACTTGGCCTTCATAATACTCCCCTGACTTCCCGGAAGTCTCTGCCAGATCTCTTCGGTGACAAAAGGCATAAAGGGATGAAGCACATGCATGAGCTGGTCGATAAACCCGATGGTTTGCCTGTATGTTTGTGCATCCATGGGCTGCTGGAATCCCGGTTTGATGAGCTCCAGGTACCAGGAACTGAACTCATCCCAGAACAATCTGTAAATGATCATCAATGCGTCCGAAACCCGGTATTTTTTGAACTGATCCTCCACTTCCGTCAGGGCCCGGGCCATCTGGGCCTCAAACCACTCCACCGCCACTTTAGCATGTGGTGGCTGCTCCAGGTCCGGTCCCACCTTCCAGCCTTTGATCAGGCGAAACGCGTTCCAGATCTTATTGCTGAAGTTCCTCCCCTGCTCGGTGAGGCTTTCGTCAAAAAGCAGATCATTTCCGGCCGGCGAACAGAACAACATTCCCACCCGTACCCCGTCGGCACTGTACTTTTTCATAAGCTCGATGGGATCGGGCGAGTTACCCAGTGATTTGGACATTTTCCGGCGTTTGAGGTCGCGCACGATCCCGGTCAGGTAAACCGTATCGAAGGGTTTCTGATGCCGGTATTCATATCCTGCGATAATCATCCGTGCCACCCAGAAGAACAGGATCTCGGGTGCGGTGACCAGGTCATTGGTGGGATAGTAATAATTAATGTCCTCATTGTCGGGATGCCGGATGCCGTCGAAGACCGATATGGGCCATAACCAGGAGGAGAACCAGGTATCCAGCACGTCTTCGTCCTGTTGCAGATCCTGTGCCTGCAGCCGGTCTCTTCCACTTGCCTCACGGGCCAGTTCAAGCGCCCCGTCGATGGTTTCCGCCACCACATAGTCATTGGGCCCATCCCCGTAGAAATAAGCAGGGATGCGGTGCCCCCACCAGAGTTGCCGCGAAATACACCAGTCCTTTACATTCTCCATCCAGTGCCTGTAGGTGTTCTTGAATTTCGCAGGCTGCAGCCTGACTTCACCATTCATGATACTGTCCAGGGCCGGCTTGCTCAGCTCTTTCATTTTGAGGAACCACTGCAGGCTCAGTTTGGGTTCAATTACCGCATCGGTCCGTTCCGAGAAGCCTACCTTATTTATATAGTCCTCAATTTTAACCAGGTTCCCTGCCTCTTCCAGCATAGGGACAATCCGTTCCCTTGCGGCGAAGCGGTCCTCCCCCACCAGGACCTGTGCCGCCTCATTCAGGGTTCCGTCATCATTGAAGATATCTATGGACTCCAGGTTGTATTTCAGTCCCAGTTCATAGTCGTTAATATCATGGGCCGGGGTGATTTTCAGGGCTCCTGTACCAAATTCCCGG
>CAYRLP010000094.1:0-6829 GCA_964424935.1 uncultured Bacteroides sp. | reverse complement strand
GGGGTACCAGGCCCTTTTTACCATGGAATTTCCTATAGCGCTTATCCTCGGGGTGGACACAGACCGCCGTATCCCCCAGGATGGTCTCGGGACGGGTGGTGGCAATGGATATATACTCCTCTTCCTCTTCCACCCGGTAACGGAGGTAGTACAGTTTGGAAGCTACCTCACGATATACCACCTCTTCATCGGAAACCGCGGTAAGCGCCTGGGGATCCCAGTTTACCATCCGGACCCCCCGGTAGATCCACCCTTTCCGGTACAGGTCCACAAACACCTTTATAACGCTTTCCGACAGGGCCTCATCCATGGTAAAGCAGGTACGGTCCCAGTCACAGGAAGCCCCCAGTTTCTTCAGCTGTTCCAGAATGATTCCCCCGTGTTTTTCCTTCCACTCCCAGGCGTACTCCAGGAACTCTTCCCTGGTCAGATCGGATTTCCGGATCCCCTCTTCTGCCAGCTTCTGAACCACCCTGGCCTCCGTTGCAATGGACGCATGGTCTGTCCCCGGGACCCACAGGGCATTTTTCCCCTGCATGCGCGCCCGGCGGATCAGTACATCCTGGATGGTATTGTTGAGCATGTGTCCCATATGCAGCACCCCCGTAACATTGGGAGGGGGAATGACAATACAATAAGGCTCCCGATCATCCGGGGTGCTACGGAAGAACCCGTGTTTCATCCAGTAGTCATACCACTTGTCCTCCACCCGGGCCGGATCATATTTTGAAGGAATATTCATGCCCGCAAAAGTAGTAAAAAATTGGTGTACTGAAGAGCCTCCGGGTTCTTCACCGATGCAAAATCGCCGTTCACCGATTTTTTACAAGAATTCAATCTGAAAACTATAAAAACTAAAAAAGTTTTCATATACTTGCCGAAAATTAAAGAATTGTGGAGGTAAGAGACAGAATTCTGGTAGAAGCGGGTATGTTGTTCGGAAAGTACGGCATCAAAAGCATGACCATGGATGCATTGGCCGAGGAGCTGGGTATATCCAAACGAACCATCTACGAACGGTTCAAGGACAAGGATACCCTTCTGAAGGAGGTGATCCTCTATTACAAGACCCGGGCACAGGAACAGGCCAATCAACTGATCGATCAGTCGGACAATGCCATCGAGGCACTCTTCCGGATCATCAAGATGAATGTTGAACAGATGTCCCGGATGAGTCCCGCTTTCCTCCATGATATTAAAAAATACCATCAGAACGTGTTCAAAGAACTGGACGAGCCAGGTGAGTTCCATGATCTGAGTGTGACCAGGCGCCTGCTTGAAACCGGAATCGGACAGGGGGTGTTCCGGGATGACTTTGATATTGAGATTGTCAATCGCACACTCCATGTTCTCTTCGACCAGTTCGGTCCCCAGAGCCGAATGGTGGAGGCAGGTTTTGACCGGCGGGACATGTTTGACAGTATTGTCATTCCCTTTTTCAGGGGAATTTCTACAGATAAAGGACAGAAGTTCCTTATTGATTGCAGACCTATCATTGAATCAAAATATACCGGAATATGAAAAACAAACCGTTTATTATTCTACTTATATGGATACTCTCCCTGGGGGCTGTGATCCCAATGGCGGCACAGGAACCTGCGGAGAGACTGGTACTTAACCTGCAGGAGGCTGTGGACCATGCCATCTCCTACAACAAATCCCTGCAGAACGCCCGCCTGGAGCTGGAAAGATCCGATAAAAGCATCTGGGAGGCCATTGCGCAGGGTCTGCCTCAGGTGGATGGCACGGTGAATTACATGAGCTATTTCAACTATGCCATGGAATTCAACTTCGGTGGAGGTGCAGTCCCTGATCTCAGTCCCGAGGATTACCAGAACGCTTTTGATCAGACTCAGGCCCTGTTCCCCTCCTACACTGAGGATGATGTGCTGACCCATGCGGCCAATACTTATTACGACGGGGTGCTGCAGGACCTGATAGGACCGACAGCCATAACACTGAAGGACCAGAGTACGGCCACACTGCAGGTTTCCCAGCTGATTTTCAGCGGGCAGTATATCGTGGGGGTCCAGACGGCCAAGCTGGCCAAAAAGATTGCGGGACAGAACCTGGAATTCAATGAATTGAATATCAAGGAGTCGGTGATCAATGCCTATTACCTGGTCCTTATTACGGAAGAATCCCTTGGCATCCTTAAACAGAACCTGGAGAACCTGGAGGAGACTCTGGAACAGACAGAGATCATGTTCCGAACGGGAATGGCGGAACAGACCGACGTGGACCAGATAAGCATTACTGTGAATCAGCTGGCCAATGCTACCACGGCCCTGCAGCGGAACCTGGAGCTGAATTATAATATGCTGCGTTTTCAGCTGGGACTGGAAAGCAATGTGGAACTTCAGCTTACCGACAACCTGGAATCGCTCTTTGTGGAGCAACAGCCTGAAACGGCCCTGGCCCTCCCCTTTGAGATTGAAAACAATGTGAATTATCAGATCGTGCAAACTCAGGAGCAGATCAACGGGCGCCTGCTGGATCTGGAACAGTGGAACTATGCACCCACCATTGCCGGATTCTATAATTACAATAAGAAGCTCCTGATCTCCGGCTTTGATATGAACCCGAACCACCTGGTGGGACTGAATATGTCCATCCCCATTTTTTCCAGCGGGATGCGGAAGGCACGAGTCGACCAGGCCCGGATCGAGTACAATATTGCACAGAACAACCTGGATCTGCTGGAAGATCAGCTGATGCTTCAGGAAAAGCAGATCAAATACAACCTCCAAAGCTCCCTGGAGAACTATTATACCCAACAGGAGAATGTGGAGGTGGCCCAGCGTGTCTATGACAGTTACCGCCGGAAATATGAACAGGGAATGGCCACCAGCCTGGACCTGACCCAGGCTAACAGCAACTACCTGGATGCAGAAAGCAATTACCTGACGGCCATGATGGACGTGATGAATGCCAGACTGCAGCTTGATAAACTGATGAATCGATTATAAGTGCCCATCCAACATGAAAACAAGAAAAAAAATGAAAACCATACCCATCATGAAAAATATAAAATTTGCCCTGCTTACCCTTATTGCCGGTGCAACAATTACCGCCTGTAATATGCAGCCCACCGGGTCTGAATCAGCCGGTGAGGCTGTCGAGACAAAAGCCATTCCCGTCAAGGTGATGGAACTGTCCATTGAGCCGATTACAGTGACCCAGACCGTCACCTCCACGGTTGTTGCATACGAGGAAACCTATCTTTCCCCCGCGCTGTCCGGCCGCATCCGGTCGGTGAAGGTGGATGTGAACGACCGGGTCCATAAAGGTCAACTGCTGGTGGAAATGGACCGGACCCAGCTGGACCAGACCACCCTGCAGTTTCAGCAGCTGAATACTGACCTGGCCCGGATGGATACCCTGCTCCAGTATGGTTCCGTAACCCAGCAGGCCTACGACCAGATGAAGGCCCAGGTGGAGACCACGGAACTTATCCTGCAGAACCTGGAGGAGAATACACTCCTCAGGGCTCCATATACAGGAATCATCACCGGAAAATACTATAACGACGGGGAACTCTATTCACCCACGCCCAACACTCCTGTGGGGAAAGCGGCCCTTATTTCCATGATCCAGATAGATCCGGTCAAGGTGCTGGTGAACCTGAGCGAGACCTACCTGCCGCTGGTAAAGAATGGCATGTCCGCCACGGTGACCACCGATGTGTATCCTGATCTTACCTTCTCCGGGAAGATCTTCCGGATCCATCCTACGGTGAATGCGGCCTCAAGAACCTTTGCAACAGAAGTGAGGATCCCCAACAGGCAGGGAAAGCTGGCTCCGGGAATGTTTGCCAGGGTCAGTCTGGAACTGGGCGAATCGGAAGGGCTGATGGTCCCTGCCATCTCCGTATTGCAGCAATCGGGAACCAACCAGAGGTATATCATGCTGAACGAAAATGGAAGCGCCAAAAAAGTCAACGTCCGCATTATTAAGAGGTATGATGACCAGCTGGAAATCTCTTCCCCGGAACTTCACGGTGGAGAGCAGTTGATCTATGCAGGTCAGGCCAGGCTGGAAGAGGGGACCCCGGTAAATGTAGTCGCCGAATAATTTAAAGCAACTGAGATGAGTATCTACGGAACTGCGGTCAAGCGACCGATCACAACAATCATGATATTTGTGGCCCTGCTGGTAATGGGAGGATACTCCCTGAACCAGTTGCCCATCGATTTCTACCCCGATATTGACTTCCCTGCCATATCGGTGGTCACCACCTACGGGGGTGCCAGCGCGGCCGACATTGAGACCAATGTGACCCGGCCCATCGAGGATGGACTGAATTCGGTTTCCAACCTGAAGGATATAACCTCGACTTCCCGTGACAATATGTCGGTGGTGGTCCTTGAGTTTGAATGGGGGACCAACCTGGACGAGGCGTCCAACGAGATACGGGACGGGCTTGGCCTGGTGGAGTCCTTTCTACCTGAGGAAGTGGACAAACCCATGGTATTCAAGTTCAGCTCCAGCGCCATGCCCGTGCTCTTTTACGCGGTCACGGCTGATGAAAGTTACCAGGGCATTGCCAACATCCTGGATGAAAAGATCGTCAATCCGCTGAACCGGATAGACGGAGTGGGCTCTGTATTCCTGATGGGGGCGCCGGGCCGGGAGATCCAGGTGAACATCGATCCCCGGAAGATGGAGTCCTATAATCTTACGGTGGAGATGATTGCCGCCGTGTTGAATGCAGAGAACCTGAACCTGCCTGCCGGGAACCTGGAAATGGGGATGATGGATTACCCGCTGCGGGTAGAGGGAGAGTTTTCATCCAGCGATGTGCTGGAGGACATCGTCCTGGCCAGTTTTAACGGGCAGACCGTGTACCTGCATGATGTGGCGACTGTGAAGGATACCATCCGGGAGACATCCATGGACGAACGGCTGAACGGCAAGACAGGGATGCGGATCGTGATCCAGAAGCAGTCCGGGGCCAATACCGTTGATGTATGCAACGACATCAAAGCCGTCATGCCCGACCTGATCAAGACCCTTCCGGAAGATATCCAGGTCACCACCTTCTTCGACTCCTCGCAATATATTGAGGATTCCATCAATAACCTGACTAATACCCTGATGTTTGCAGCCATTGCCGTGATCCTGGTGGTCCTGTTTTTCCTGGGTCGATGGAGGGCCACTTTCATCGTGATCCTGACCATACCCATCTCCCTGATTGTTTCATTCATCTATCTCTTTATTTCAGGGAGTTCCATTAATATTATTGCCCTTTCCTCGCTCTCCATCGCCATCGGGATGGTGGTGGATGATGCCATTGTGGTCCTGGAGAATATCACCAAGCATGTGGAACGGGGATCCAGGCCCCGGGAGGCGGCCATCTATGCCACCAACGAGGTATGGCTGGCCGTGATCGTGACCACCCTGACCGTGGTGGCCGTATTCCTGCCCCTGACCCTGATCGGAGGGATGACTGGAGAATTGTTCCGGCCCCTGGGATATATCGTGACCATCACCGTGGTCACCTCCACCCTGAGCGCCATCTCCCTGACCCCCATGCTGGCTTCCAAGCTTATGAAGCTCCGAAAACAACCGAAAAAAGTACGAAAGGCCAGCTATGACGGCACTATCGGCCGATTTCTCGACTGGCTGGATGATTTCTATGCACGTTCACTGAAGCTGGCCCTGCGTTTCAGGTGGGGTACTCTAATCATTGCGCTGGTGATCTTTTTCGCCTCCATGGGGCTGGCAGGAAGCATGGGATTTGAATTGATGCCGGAAGCCGACCAGGGTACCATGACTGCGGCCATTGAATTGCAGACCGGGCTCCGGGTGGAAGAAACCGTCAAGGTGGCCCGTAAAATAGATGCCTTTGTTGCCGAAAATATGCCCGAGGCAGAATTCTATTATACATCGGCCGGTTCCGATGACCAGGGGGGATTCATGTCGCTCTTCATGGAATCCGGGTCCCACCGGATCAATATCAGCCTTACCCTGACGGATATGATGGAGCGGGACCGCGATGTCTGGGAACTGGCGAACATGCTAACCGGGTACCTGGAAACCCTTCCGGAAATCGTTACCTTCGATGTAGTGCCCAACGGGGGCATGGGAGCCACTACCGAGAACAATGTGGTGGTGGAGATCTACGGTTACGATTTTGAGTCCACTTCCCTGATAGCCTCAGCACTGGCCGATAGCGTAAGAAGCATCCAGGGGGCCACCAACATCAATGTGAGCCGGGATCCTTCCAAACCCCAGCTGCAGATCATCCCCGACAGGGAGAAAATGGCGCAGCACGGACTGAACACCTATACCCTGGCCAATGCGGTACGCAACCGGGTGGAAGGGCCCTACATGAGCCGGTACCGGGAAGAGGGTGATGAGTATAATATTGCCGTCCGGTTCGAAAAAGAGGAACGCAGCTCGCTCACCGACCTGAATGATATCGCACTGATGAATAACCAGAACCAGGTGATCCGGCTGGGGGAAGTGGCGAATATTGAAGAGACATGGACACCACCCAATATAGAACGAAAGAACCGGGAACGGATGGTGACCGTATCGATCACTCCCTACAAAGTGCCCTTAAACATAATGGCGGATATGGTGCAAGTCAAAATCGACGCCCTGGATATTCCCCCGGAAGTAACCGTCCAGATGAGCGGAGCCGTGGAGGATCTGCAGGATTCCATGATGGACCTGACCCTCCTGCTGGTCCTCAGCCTGATCCTGACCTACCTGGTAATGGCCAGCCAGTTCGAATCCATGCGGATGCCTTTTATCATTATGTTCTCCATACCCTTTGCGTTTTCAGGAGTGATCCTGGCCCACCTGGTGACCGGCATCACTA
>CAYRLP010000093.1:0-8314 GCA_964424935.1 uncultured Bacteroides sp. | reverse complement strand
GGGAATTACGAGAATCAGATCCGCGCCACAAAACGGCTTATGATCGTGGTACCGATCTCGCTGATCCTCATCTTCCTGATCTTGTTCTTTCAGTTCCGGTCCGTGATCACCTCCTCCATGATTTTCACGGGGATCTTCGTGGCTTTTTCAGGGGGCTTCCTGATGCTATGGCTGTACGGCCAGGACTGGTTCATGAATTTTAACATCGGAGGCATGAATATGCGGGACCTGTTCCAGATGGGGACCATCAACCTCAGTGTGGCCGTGTGGGTCGGGTTTATTGCCCTATTCGGAGTGGCTACGGATGACGGGGTCATTATGGGGACTTACCTGATGCAGATATTTGAGAGGAACAAGCCGGTCAGTGTGGCTGATGTCCGGTCATCCGTTATTGATGCCGGCAGCAAAAGGGTCCGGCCTGCCATGATGACGGCGGCCACGACGATCATTGCGCTGATTCCTGTGCTGACCTCCACCGGGAAGGGGTCCGATATCATGGTTCCCATGGCCATCCCGCTGTTCGGGGGCATGGTCATCCAGGTGATGACCATGTTCGTGGTCCCCATCCTATACAGCATGTGGCAGGAAGGACTTGTTCGCAGAAAAATAAAAAATAACACGCAGCATGAAAAGCAATAGAATATATGGTGTCCTGTTGATATTCGGTCTTATACTGGGAATTCAGCATGCAGGTGCGCAGGAGATTCTGGATGAATACCTGGTCATGGCTGCAGATAACAATCCCCTGCTGAAGGCACGGTTCAATGAATACCTGGCCGCACTGGAGCAGGTGCCCCAGGTTGGAGCACTCCCGGATCCCCAGCTGGCCTTCGGCTATTTCATCCAGCCGGTGCAGACCCGTGTGGGCCCACAGCAATTCAGGCTTTCAGCCACTCAGATGTTCCCCTGGTTCGGAACCTTAAAAGCCAGGGAAAAAGTGGCCATCCAGACGGCCAAGGCTAAATATGAATTATTTGAGGAGGCCAGGGCAAAGCTCTACAACGAAGTAAGGGGAACCTATTACAACCTCTACTTTAATGAAAAGGCAAATTCGATTCTGCAGGAGAATATTCAGATCCTTCAGAGGTTTCAGAATCTTGCGGTCATCAAAGTCGAAACCGGGAAGGTCTCCCCGGTGGATGAATACCGAATCGAGATGGAAATGGGCGACCTGGAGAACCAGCTCGCCGGGCTCAGGGATCAACAGCAATACCTGCTGGTTGCTTTCAACAACCTGATAAATACGGAAGTGGAACGTGTTTCTATCCCGGATACCCTGTGGAACACCGGCCCGGAGCTCAGCCGGCAGGAGATGCTTGACAGTCTGCGAAACGGGAACCACCAACTGCTCGGGCTGGAACTGCAGCGGGAAGCACTCAGCTACAAACAGGAAGCCGCACGGAAGTCCGGGAACCCTGACTTCTCGGTCGGGCTGGACTACATCGCCGTCGGGAAAGGGGAAAACAACCTCAGCGGTGAGGACGCCTTCATGTTTCCCCGGATCGGGATCACCATTCCCCTGTACCGGAACAAATACCGGTCCATGGTTCAGGAAGCGGCGTACCAGGAGACAGCAAAAACCTTTGAGAAACAGGATAAAATGAATATGCTGGAAACCCTGTTCGAAAAAACATGGAACGAACTGCAGGATGCAGACCGGAGAATGAAGCTTTATGAGGATCAACAGGATCTGGCCGTTCGTTCCATCCGACTGCTGGAGGTGGAATACACTACGGCGGATCTGAACTTTGAAGAGGTACTCAGGATGGAACGCAAACAGCTCCACTATTCACTGGAGCTGGAAAAGGCGCGTGCGGACAAACAGGCTGCGGTTTCCTTCCTGCACTATTTAATGGGCAAATGAATACATAACGAATTAACAGGATAGTCATGAAACAAAGGATTACAAATATCTGGAACAACTACCGGTGGCATGCGCTGGTACTTGGCACTGGAATATTTTTTGGCTGGTTGTTCTTTCATTCACCGGGTAACCGTACGGATGCCGGGACCGAAACACATGCAAGCCATGAAGACCATACGGAGGAGGCCGGTACGATCTGGACCTGTTCCATGCACCCCCAGATCCGGCAGGACAAGCCGGGTAAATGCCCCATCTGCGGTATGGACCTGATTCCGGTTTCCAGTGTGGAAGCGGGAGATACCCAGACCCATCCCGATGAGATACAATTGTCGGAATCGGCAGCAAAGCTGGCAGATATTCAGACCTATGTGGTCAGAACCGGAACCCCGGAGAATGAGATTTTTCTTCAGGGAAAAGTGCAGGCAGATGAACGGAGAATTGCCGAACTGACCGCACGTTTCGGAGGGAGGATTGAAAAACTGTTTGTGAGCTTCACCGGGGAACAGGTCACCCGGGGCCAGAAACTGGCGACCATTTATTCGCCCGAACTGGTAACCGCACAACGGGAATTGATGGAAGCGGCCTCCTATAAGGATAGCAGGCCTTCCATCTATAATGCCGCAAGGGCTAAACTCAGGCTGTGGGATCTCACCGAAGAACAGATCGATGACATCGAGAACAACAAGGAGCCTAAAACGAATTTTGATATATTATCGCCGATCTCCGGAACGGTAACCAGACGGAATATTGCCCTCGGCGAATATGTCAGGGAGGGTTCCGCCCTTTTCGAGGTCACGGATCTCACCCATGTCTGGATCATGTTTGACGCCTACGAGAGCGACCTGCCCTGGATTAGCAGGAGCGACCGGGTGAGCTATACCGTTCAGTCCCTGCCGGGCAAAACATTCCGGGGAACGGTAAGCTACATAGATCCTTTCATCGACCCTTCGACCCGAGTGGCCAAAGTCCGGGTGGAGCAGAGCAATCCCGCCCTTACCCTGAAACCGGAGATGTTTGTCAACGGCCAGGTTGAATCAACCTTTGCAGGAAGATCACTGGATATCCTGATCCCGAAATCCTCCATACTCTGGACAGGGAAACGGGCCGTCGTTTATGTGAAAGTTCCGCAGCGCGATCAACCCAGCTTTCAGTACCGGGAGATCGACCTGGGACCCGAATCCGGTAATTTCTACGTGGTGGCGGACGGACTCAGTGAAGGGGAAGAGATTGCCGTAAATGGCGTGTTTAAAATAGATGCTGCCGCCCAGCTGGAGGGAAAGCCCAGCATGATGAATCCGGAAGGCGGCCAGGTCGCCATGGCCCATATGCATGGTTCTATGGATGGGTCCGGCGACCAAATGGAATCCGGGAATGCATCCGGAAATGATTCCGGGAATAAGGCTGTGAGTGCAGGACAACCTTCCGGAGAGGTCGATCCCGCTTTTAAGGAGCAGCTCCAGAACGTCTACAGTGCCTACATCCTTATGAAGAATGCATTTGTTGCTTCCGATGCAGGTGCAGTGAAAACCGGGGCGGAAAAAGTACAGTCGGACCTGCTGGCAGTAGATATGGAGCTGGTCAGCGGGGACCTCCATATGAAGTGGATGAATCAACTGGGGACTATGAAATCAGAAATCTCAAATATTATAAACACAGGGGATCTTGCGGAGCAGCGGATTGCTTTCGCGGCGTTCAACGATGCCTTTTATAACACCCTTGAACTGTTCGGACTGGAGAGCGGTACGGTCTATTACCAGTACTGTCCGATGGCCAACGGAGACAAAGGTGCTTTCTGGCTGAGCGAAGTGGAAGAGATCCGGAACCCGTATTTCGGCGATGAAATGCTGAGCTGCGGGGAAACCCGGGAGACCTTTGAATTTAAACATTAACACTTAAAATACATGCCATGGAAGATTATTTAAATACATTTTATCACAAATCCTCCCATCTGATCACAGAAAGTGACAGAAGGAGGTTAAGTGCCCTGTTCGCGCATGACAAGGGCATAGATAATTTCCGTATCTCACCAGATGGAGTTTATCTGGAATATAACACTTACATCTATTCCTCAGATCAATTAGAAGATATTCTGCTGAAAAATGGTTTCACTGAAGAAAAGGAATCGAAACAGGGATTTCTTTCGAAACAAATCAGGCATCTGGCGGAAAGTAATAAGCTTACCTTTGGCAACCGGAAACCTGATTGCTGCGGGTAGCAAGTATAATGATTCATTAAAGAAAAAAACATTATGAAATACAGAAATTTAATTATCGGGATGCTGTTCACATCCGTATTTCTGGTTGTTGTATCCTGTACCACTACCAATGATGATCCGGAAGATAGCATTGAAGGAACCTATTATGGAACTTTCACACGCACTACTTCATTGAAATCAGCACAAGCTGGCAATAGTGGAGCAGATCAGGGAACTGCTGAAGTTACTATGATGGGAGATAATGAGATTGAGGTCCATTGCTTCGGCAGCGAAATCGACACCACATTCATGCTGGATTACTATATGCATCATGACAGTGTTTACGTGTGTCTGACAGGCGATGATTTTGAGAACATGTACGGACATATGCTGGGTACAGGTCATATGGCTGGAGGTATGATGGGAGATATCAGGGGAGATGAAACTGAATGGATGCATCACCTGAATGACGAACATAAACCGGGTGATGAACACTTCGGAGGATTTGACATGCAAAATGGGACGTTCACTTATTCAATAAGAATGATTGATGAAACAGTACCCTATTACATGAAATTTACAGGTTCGAAAGAACAATAATTATAAACCAAAAATCAAAAAATCATGAAAACAAGAGTTTTAAGTTTATTGATGCTGATGGGTCTGAGCTCACTGACATTGTTTGCCGGCCCAGTGAAAACTGAAAAATTCAAAGTGGGCGGGAAATGCAGTATGTGCAAAACACGTATTGAGAAAGCTGCAAACTCCGTAGATGGCGTAACTGCAGCTGAATGGAACGTGGATACCAAAATGATCGAGGTAAGCTTTGACGAGGCTAAAACCAGTATTCAGAAGGTACATGAGGCCATTGCTGAAGTGGGGCATGATACCGAACTGGTCAAAGCCGATGATGAAACCTATGCCAACCTGCCGAGTTGCTGTCATTATGACCGGCTGGCCTATGACTCATCAACCTCTTCCGATACCGGGCATGAAAGCCATGCCGGGCATATGCACTAAACTGATGTTACATGGTGAAGCTGCATAACGCAGTTTCACCATGTATATCACAGTTTTAAAATTCAACAGATAAGGAGGGATCATCATGTTAAAATTAATAATCATATCATTGATACTCGTGGCATTTGTCGTACTGGCCCTGGGCATCAAAATGTTGTTTGATCCCAAAGCCGAATTCACAGTACATTCCTGTGCACTCGACAACGGGGATCTTGATAAAGATGGCGCCTGTATGAAATGCCAGATAAAGGATCTTGCTGACTGTCCTGAGAAAAACCAGAAGTCATGAAACTCATAAAAGCATATATACGATACCGAAAAGCAGAGGAGGTACATAATGCTTTGAAGGCAGATGGATACTGCTGTATGACCTTTGTGGAATGCGAGGGCACGGGTCAATATTCAGACCAGGAAAAAGATCATGTCAGTGAGAAATACCCGTTTGCCAATGCCTACAGGGTGATAAAACTGGAGATAGTAGCCCGCGATGAACATATCCCTGAAATAATAGAAGTAATCAAAAAGAATGGACGGACAGGATACAGGGGAGATGGGATCATTATCGTATCTCCGGTGGATGAAGTCTATAAGGTCAGATCTGATGAAGTGGGCATTCTGGCCCTGTAACAGCATGTAGATGTCTGTTATGAAAGTGAGAGGAAACGGCCTGCGCTTGCAAATACAAAAAAGATATAACTTTTATCCATAAATGTGTAATACCCTGACAAATAACGCATTGTATCTTTGAAACAATAGAGTCACCATATATTCCTGATAATGATTGAAAGGAGGGAAAAATGAAATCTATGACTAAAAATAAAACAGCAGGCAAAGCCTATTACTGCCCGATGAAATGTGAAGGTGAAAAAACCTATGATCATCAGGGAAATTGTCCGGTCTGCAATATGAGACTGGTTGAAGTTACTAATTAAAACTCTCATTAACAGCATTATAGCGCTGCCCGATTATAACAGATCTCTTTGTTGATTATTAAAATATGAGAAATTATGAAAGCACTGGCAATAATATTACTTATTATACCTTTCTGGGTAACAAATGGACTTGCCCAGGAGAAAGATATTGCTGCTCTTCTCAATAATAGTGAGACCAGATCTGAGATTTTCAATAAGATTCTGAATGATCATCAGCTTATGATGGACTTTATGGATGCCATGCAGAAGAGTGATCACGCGATGATGATGATGAAAGAGAATCCGATGATGACGGGAAATCAGACCATGGGAGACATGCAAATGAACAGTGAACATCAGATGATGGGCACCATGCATGATAATTCAGAAATGATGCATCAGATGATGAGTATGATGAAGGAAAATCCTGATATGATGCAAAAGATGATGGGCAATATGATGGACCTGTGTGAGAAGGATTCTACACAGTGTGAAAATATGGCCAAAGTAATGAGTGAACATCCCTATTTAATGATGATGGGTATGCAAAAGGCGAAGGACGGACAGATGGAAAGTAACTCCGGAGCCAGAATGAACATGATGAAGCCAGAGGGAAGCGGGATAATGCAGGAACATTCGGAACATCATTAGTGACATTGAAAGAACCATAATAATGCTCAAAGGAAAGGAGGTGCATTATGCATGGATTTGGAGGAATGGGACTTGGAATGGCATGGTACTGGATCATCGGGATTCTGATCGTGGTTTCAGCTGTCTGGCTAATTGCCAGATCATTCAATCAAAATAGTCCGGATAACCGGAGTAAGTCCGCCCTTGACATATTGAAAGAGAGATATGCCCGGGGAGAAATAGACGATAAGGAATTAGAAGAAAAAAAGAGTCATCTGAATTCTTAAATTAAATGACAACATTTACAAATCTCAAAGTTGCCCGTACCTTTTACTGCCCCATGAAGTGTGAGGGTGAGAAGGTTTATGACCGGCCCGGAAACTGCCCGGTATGCCATATGCATCTTGTCCCATTGAACGGCCAGGCGAATGTTGCTGCCGAAGAACATCGGGCAACGGATGCGCATCATATGCATGAAAAGCATGAGCATCATAAGCATGAAGAGCATCAGCATGGTCATGCAGGTAAACCGAAGGCCCGTGGCGGAGGCAAATATTACTGCCCCATGCGCTGCGAAGGGGACAAAGTATACGATGAACCTGGTGATTGCCCCGTGTGCGGGATGCACCTGGTTCCTGAAAAAGGGGGAGAATCCAGTGAGGAGGAGAAGGCATATAAAAAAATGGCCAAAAAATTCTGGATCGCACTGGCACTTAGTATACCTGTCTTTGTGATTGCGATGTCCGACTTTTTTCAATTCCTTCACCTGGATGAAATAGCTTCTAAAAGGGTATGGGGCTGGATAGAATTTCTTTTGGCCTCCCCGGTGGTCTTTTATGCCGGATGGGATTTCTTCAGACGCGGATGGAGTTCCATCCGGCGCTGGTCCCCGAACATGTGGACCCTGATTTCCATCGGTGTGGGAGCCGCCTACCTGTTCAGCGTATTTGCCCTGCTGATGCCGGGACTGTTTCCACAACAGTTTCAGGATGACCAGGGAAACGTGCATCTCTATTTTGAGGCTGCAGCGGTGATCCTGACACTTGTCCTGCTGGGACAGGTACTTGAACTGAGGGCCCACAGCAAGACCAGCTCGGCCATTAAGGCCTTAATAGGTCTCGTGCCTCCAGTTGCCAGGGTCATCAGAAACGGGCAGGAATCTGAAATCCCGCTGGAAGAGGTAGAGGTTGGGGACCTGCTTCGGGTCAGGCCCGGTGAAAAGATTCCGGTGGACGGAATCATTACTGATGGGACAGCGGTCATCGATGAAAGCATGATCACAGGAGAACCCATTCCTGCAGATAAGTTAAAAGATGACCCGGTAACAGGCGGAACCATCAACGGGAAAACTTACTTTGAGATGAGAGCGGATAAGGTCGGATCAGACACTTTGCTCTCCCAGATTATTGAGATGGTCAACGAGGCAAGCCGTTCACGTGCTCCCATTCAGAAACTTGCTGATGTGGTAGCTAAATACTTTGTCCAGATCGTGGTTGGATCTGCCCTGCTCACTTTTGCGATCTGGGCCGTCTGGGGACCTCAGCCTGCCCTGGTGTATGCCTTCGTGAATGCAGTTTCTGTTCTGATTATTGCCTGTCCCTGTGCACTGGGACTGGCCACACCCATGTCCATTATGGTGGGAACGGGACGTGGTGCCCAGTCGGGTGTGCTGGTGAAGGATGCACGGGCTATCGA
>CAYRLP010000092.1:7765-8361 GCA_964424935.1 uncultured Bacteroides sp. | reverse complement strand
ATCCGGCCCACGTTCCAGTCAATGTTTTCACACATGGCCAGCGCCGCCCGCGTCTCCTGAATGTTTTCCTGGTCTGAATCTGACCACATGGTAATGGGCTTGTCCCTGTAACGTTCCCAGTATTCTTCCGGCACCTGGAACGGCGTATGGGGAGTGTTGAAGGGCAGGTAGAGAAAGAAGGGCTCATCTGCGTGTTGCTCCATAAAGGCCAGGCCGTGATCAGTAAAATCATCAATGATAAAACCTTTCCCCTGCACGATCCTGCCATTGTGCTCCAGCATGGGGGAATGGTAGTTCCCCCAGTGTCCTGAACAAAACCCATAGTAGTCTTCAAATCCCCTTCCGTTGGGATGATAGGGATACTGCATCCCATTGTGCCATTTCCCGTAGGCTGCCGTATGGTATCCTGCGTTCCTGAAAACCTCCGCGATGGTGGTCTCGTCCAGGTCAAGCCGCTCACCCCCACCCCCGGTATTGTATACTCCTCCCCTGAAATGGTAGCGTCCGGTAAGCAGTTCGGCCCGTGTGGGTGAGCAGACCGCGCATACATAAAAGTTATCCAGGGTGGCACCGTCCCTGGACAGAGCATCAATGTT
>CAYRLP010000092.1:3411-7755 GCA_964424935.1 uncultured Bacteroides sp. | reverse complement strand
GTACTGATGTTGCTGTTCCCCTGGATGCTCAGGTCCCCCCACCCCTGGTCATCGGACAGAATGATGATTACATTTGGGTGTTCCAACTCCTCATTGGCGGAACAACCCGTCAGGACGCATGCCGTAAGAAGGCAGGCAAAAAAAGGGGCTCTCATATTTCCGGTTTTGTGAGATTGATCCAAAAATAGAGATCATTCCCTTGCGAACCAAAGTTTACTCGACCCTTATGCTCTCTGCCGGATTGGCTGTGGCCGCTCTGTAAGAGTGATAACTAACTGTCAGCATGGAGAGCAACAGAACAACCAGTATAACCAGGCACAACATCAGAAAGTATATTCCTACCTGAAAATGAATATGATAGGCAAACTTCTGTAACCATGCCCTGGCACCAAAGTAAGCAGGTATGGATATCAGGCCGCTGATGGCCAGCAGGTTGATAACCTCCCTGGACAACAATCTCATCACCACCTGTACCGAGGCACCCATGATCTTACGGATCCCGATCTCCCTGGTACGTTGGTTAGTGGTATAGGAGATGAGTCCCAGGAGACCCAGGCAGGTTATGAAAATGGAGAGTATGGAGAAGACCAGTAATATCTGGCTGGTCCTTTTTTCTGTAGCATACATATCTACATACTCATCAGCCATCCATGTATATTCAAAAGGAGCGTCGTTGGTGAAATCCTTCCAGCTGTTTTCAATGTATGCAATGGTCTCTGCCCGGTTCCCGTCACCCAGCCTGATGGTAACAACTCCTTCATAATTCCCTCGCATAAAATGCATGGCCATAGGGGCGATCTCCGTTTGCAATGAGGCAAAATGAAAATCCTTGACCACTCCTATAATGGGCATGAATCTATCCTCTTCCCCATTCTCACCGGGTTCCACAAACCTGTTATTCAAAGGATCCTCCAATCCCAGTGCTCTGACAGCCGATTCATTGATAACCACCCCAAATGAGTCCGTTGGCATTTCCCTGTCAAAAAATCTTCCACTGACCATCTCCAGGCCCAGGGCTTTGTCATAGTCATAACTTACGTATGTAGTGGCAAGTGTGAAAATATCACTGCGGTCCCATCCCTCCAGCCAGTGTGCGTTCTCTGAAAACTCTTTGGTGGGAACATGGGTGGCGTTGGCAGCTGCTATCACATTGGAGTGCTGGGTGACCTGCTCCTTAAAAGCATCGATCCTATCCCTCAGCAGGTCTGATCGTTTCAGCAACAACAGGTTATCCTTATTGAATCCGGGCTCCTTATTCTGCATATAGTGAAGCTGGCGATTGACCACAACGGTCCCCACAAGAATAACGATGGTCACTGTAAACTGAAGCACAATGAGCATGCTCCTGAGAAGGCCTCTGCCGGATTTGCTCCTTTCTGAACGGAATACCTCGGCCGGTTTAAACGATGCCAGAACAAAAGCGGGGTAGCTTCCTGCAGCCACTCCTACAACGATGGCAAAAGCGATCAGTAAAGGAATGATCCAGGACCTGGAAAAGATATCAAACTGAAGAGAAAGCTGGATCATATTGTCATACCGGGGCAGCAGGATATAGACCAGTCCCACGGCAGCTACCAGTGACAGGAGACTCAATAATACAGATTCTGTGAGAAACTGTGCGATTAACTGCCTCCTTTTGCTGCCTACCACCTTTCTTAATCCTACCTCCCTGGCCCTGGTTGTAGATCGTGCTGTGGCAAGATTCATAAAATTCACCACAGCAACGGCCAGTATCAGGATGGCCGCCACCAGGAAGACATATACATAAAGTGGATTCCCGTTGGGTTCATGCTCATACATCAGGTGTGAATGAAGGTGTATGTCTGTGATTTTCTGCACCTTGTAACCATAAGAATTCCCTGAATCTTCAAATTGTTCAACAGTCACCCCCATGAACTGCTCCAGCATGGGACCCACATATTTGAACAACATCTCCCTTAATCGTGACTCGAACTCCTGGGGATCGGTTCCCTCCTTCAGGACCACGTAGGTATAATAGTTATGATTGACCCAGTTGGTACTCCTGCTGTCACCCAGTGTTGATAAAGATCCCAGCATCTTATAATGGAAATGTGAATTCTGGGGCATATCTTCCATCACACCGGTAATTACCGACAAGTTGGTATCCTGTTCGATCTTCAGTGTCTGGCCCATGGGATCCTCATCCCCAAAATACTTGTGGGCATACTCTTCGGTCAGGACAATACTTCTTGGTTCCGTCAGGCAGGTCTTAGGATCTCCCTTTAACAACTTGAAACTGAATACATCAAAAAATGTGGAATCAACAAAGATGAAATCATCATCCGTCTCCTGGAAGGTTACATCACCCCGTTTCACAACCCATCCGCCGGATTTTCTCATACGGACCGTTTGTTCCACTTCAGGATAGTCATTCAGCAGCGCTTCTGCCATGGGTGGGGATGAAACGGCGTGACGCATCTCTGTAGCCGGCATACTTCCGGAGATCCAGACCCGGTATATACGATCCGATTTTTCATGAAACCGGTCATAGGTCATCTCATTGATGACATAAAGCAGGATAAAGATGGTACTGGCTATACCAACAGTGAGACCAAGAATATTGATTAATGTATATCCTTTTTGCCTCCACAGGTTCCGCAGGGCAACCAGAAAATAGCTTCTAAGCATATGGAAAGATTTCCTATAAGACGCACAAGAATTCAGAATGTCACAGTAAACTAGAAAAATTCCATAATTTTACCGCTAACGCCCGCCCATATGAAAACCTTACTCAACTGGAAAAAAGGAGCTTTCTCTTCAACCTGCCGGATATTTTCAGGTGAAAGAATGCTGGGGGAACTTTCGGAACACGCCTTTAAAAGGACAGCTTACGGGCACATCCGGAATAAACATTACCGTTTCCGGACAGACGGCCTGTTCAGGCAGGAGACCCGGATTATTGATGGAAAGAACAATCAGGCTATCGGAACAATTTCCTACAATTCCATGATGTCAAAAGCCACCATACAGTTTGCCGATCGCACAGTAAGCTGGAAATATGACAATGCCTGGCAAACCAGGTGGAGCCTAAGCGATGATCAGGGCATCCTGATGAAATTTGCCGGAGGTTTTTCCAGAGGCACCATTGAGTATGAAAAGGATGATGACCTGCTGGTACTTACCGGAATGTTTGTGACCAATTATTACCAGCAGGCTATGATCGCCATATTTGTAGCTGTATTTATCCCTATCTGGGTTACACTGTTTACTTAGTTCGGACAACACTCTCAAACAGGCTATTCATAGCGCAGCGATTCCACCGGGTTGGCCGTGGCCGCCCTGTAGGAGTGAAAACTTACGGTCAGTATTGCAAACAGTAGTACAAAGAGGGCTACGAGTATCAACACCATAAAATATACTCCCCACTGAAAATGGAGGTGGTAGGCAAATTTCTGCAGCCAGGCCCTGACACCAAAGTAGGCCGGAATGGAGAGCGAGGCAGCGATGCCCAGTAAAAGTGTTGTCTCCCTCGCCAGCAGTCTCATTACCACTTCAATGGAGGCCCCCATGATCTTCCTCACTCCTATTTCTTTGGTCCGCTGCGAGGTGGCAAAGGAGATCAATCCCAGCAGACCCAGGCAGGTAACAATAATGGAGAGAATTGAAAAAATGGCCAGCAACTGTCCCGTCTTTCGCTCATCATCGAACATTTTCCCGAATGCTTCATCCAGCCAGGTATATTCAAAGGGATGTTCAGAGGTGATGCTCTCCCACTTATCCTGGATGAACCCAATGGTTTCCCTTCTGTTTCCATCACCAAGTTTAACAATGATCTTTCCTTCCCAGTTGCCGGGCATAAAATGAATGGCCAGGGGCCTGATTTCGTTCTGCATCGACTCGAAATGAAAATCCTTCATAACACCGATAATGGGATAATATTCGACGGGATTCCCGACATAACTTGGCTGCATAATCCTTGTATTGAGAGGATCATCGATCCCCAGGACTTTCAGGGCTGCCTGGTTGACGACCACGGCTGATGAGTCTGTTGGCATATCCCGGCTAAAAAATCTTCCCTCAATTAGCTCAATACCAAGCACTTTATCAAAGTCGTAACTGGTCCTGTACATGGGGATGGTATAGATGTCGTCGTTACCACGTCCTTCGAGCCAGTGTGCGTTTCCCCAGTAACCTCCTGATGGGATATGGGTTGTATTGGCCGCACTGATCACATTGGAATGAGCGGTGATCTCCTCTTTGAATGCATCTATCTGCTGACCCAGAACATCCGAACGATGGATCACCAGGACACCCTCCTTGTCGAAACCGACATCTTTTTTCTGCATATAATTCAGCTGACGATTGACCACCACGGTCCCCAGA
>CAYRLP010000092.1:0-3401 GCA_964424935.1 uncultured Bacteroides sp. | reverse complement strand
GATAATGATCGTAGTTGTAAACTGCATCACGATCAATAACTTTCTCAGAGTACCTCTGCCGCCTCCGGTGCTTCTGTTTGAAATAAGTACCGCTGAGGGTTTGAATGAGGCCAGTACGAATGCCGGATAACTGCCAGAAAGAACACCAATGAAGATAGCGAATAGAATCAGCAGAGGCAGGACCCAGGTATGGCTGAAAATATTGAATTCCAGGTTCATCCGGATCAGGTTGTTATAGGCGGGCATTAAAAGATAAACAAGCACCACAGCCACTACCAGCGCCAGCAGGCTCAGTACAACCGATTCTGTAAGGAACTGGGAGACCAGCTGGGGCTTCCTGGATCCAACCACTTTGCGAAGCCCCACCTCCCTGGACCGGCTGGAGGACTGGGCCGTGGCCAGGTTCATAAAATTGATCCCGGCAATCAGCAGTATCATGATCGCCGCTCCCAGGAAAAGGTATACATACAACGGGTTCCCCGGTGGTTCAATATCATATCGAAGGTCTGAATGAAGGTGCAGATCTTTCAGGGCCATCAGTCTGTATCGATAAGAGTTGCCTGCAGCTTCGAATTGTTCCAGGTCGATCCCCATGGCCTGTTGCACAATGGGACCTACATATTTGACCACCATATCATACAGTCTGGCTTCAAGAGCCTCCACATCTGTTCCCTCTCTAAGTACGATATACGTATGAAAATTCTGGTTGACCCAGCTCAGTGCATCTCTGTTTTCGGGCAGGGTGCTCAGGGAACCCAGCATTTTACAGTGAAAATGTGAGTTTTCCGGAAAATCCTGCATCACACCGGTAATCACAGAAACATTGGTGTCCTGTTCGATCTTAAGCGTAAGGCCAACAGGATCCTCCGTTCCGAAATATTTTCGTGCATATTCTTCGCTCAGTACAATGCTCCTTGGTTCTACAAGGCATGTCTTTGGATCGCCTCTTAACAACTTGAAACTAAAGACATCGAAGAAAGTTGAATCAGCAAACATGAAATCCTGTTCCGTCTCATTGAATTTCCGGTCACCACTTCGAACCAACCAGCCTCCTGATTGTCTGATTCTCACCACCTGTTCGACCTCCGGGTAGTCCGCAAGCAAGGCCGCAGCCATTGGACCTGCTGTAACAGCATCATTCATTTCACCGGTTGGCATCCTGCCTGAAACCCAGACCTTGTAAATCCTGTCGGATTTTTCATGGAACCGGTCGAAAGAAAGCTCGTTGAAAACGTAGAGAAAGATGAAAATACTGGTGGCCAGACCAAGTGCCAGGCCTAAAATATTGATGGCTGCATATCCCCTGTTCCTCCAGAGGTTTCGAAGGGCAACCTGGATGTAGCTCCTGAACATGACAAATAATTCAATTTTAGCGTTAATTCAATTGTAAATCATACTATTTCACGTCCGGAGCACGATATTAGAAGTGGTTCATAGGAAAGACGTACCGTGATTTCAAAAGATGCATCAAGAGACAAAATTTTATTCATACCTGAGGCAATCGACCGGATTCTGCCGGGCAGCCTGGTAGACTTTCCCCGTAATGGTTGCCGCCGTGATCACCAGGATAATCAGGACCGCGTAAACATAAATCCAGCCATTAAAATCAAGCCAGACTTCCCAGATACTGTCCAGTAACGTCAATGACAGGTAGTAGCCTCCCACACATCCCAGCACACTGGAAATAGCCAGATTAATTAAAAAACCCTTGCTCAGAACCAGCCAGATACGAGGTATCGGGGATCCCATGACCTTTCGGATCCCGATCTCCTTGGTCCGGTTCAGGATATTCAGGGATACCAGGGTATAGAGGCCGATCATCGATAGAATGGTGGCCACCACGGCCAGAAATATATAGAGCTGTTTGATGCTGCGGTTGATGGCTTTCTCCTCTTCCAGGGTGTCTTCCTGGTACATCCCTTCGAATGGATGGTTGGGGATCAGCTTCACCCAGGTTTCCCTGAGAAACTCCAGCACCCCCGGCAGATCACTGCTTTTGGCCCTTACTGCCATATTGTAGTAATTATCTTCGCCGGGTAATTTCATCATCATGGGTTCAATCTTCGCCCACATCCCATTGGGATAGAAATCCTTGACCACCCCGATCACCCGGTATCGGATGGTATCGTTCATACGCACCTGCCGTCCCACCGGATTCTCCCATCCAAACGCATCGGCCATGGACTGGTTCACAACGATGGAGATGCCCCGGTCCCCTTCCGCCCTTGAGGGATCAAACACCCGGCCATCCATTACGGTCAGTCCCGTGGCCTGGATGTAACGGGGGCCCACATCCATGACCCGCACTTCCAGTTCCTGATCCTCGTCTTCAATGGTCCTAAGATACCAGCCAAATCCGATGTGTTCCTGTGTTCCCGCTGCTGCTTCCACTCGGGGATCCTGAACAACATCCTCATAATAGGGGATGTAATCTTTAGGCTGGATATTCACCACGATCAGTTCCTTACGGGCATAACCCAGATCCAGGGTCTCCTGAAATACAGCGTTCATGGAGAAGATGATCCCGGAAACAATGGCCAGTACCGATACGGTGAACTGAAATCCCAGCAACACCTTGGCAAGGGGGCCGCCTTTTCCCAGCCGGGTCCTCGACTGCAGAATCATCAGGGGCCGGAAGGAACTGATGTACAGGGCCGGATAGGCCCCGGCCAGAAAACCGGTCAGCAGAAGAAGCAGGACCAGGAATATCCAGAACCCGGGATACTGTGTGAAGCTGAGTGTCAGGTTCATATATTCCCACATGCTTCCGTAGGCGGGAACCAGGATGGTGGCCCCTGCAATTCCTACAAGGAGGGCCAGGAAACATACAATGTAATTCTCTATCAGAAACTGCACAAGAAGCTGTCGCCGTTGCCCCCCGACCAATTTACGGATCCCGATCTCCTTGAGCCGCTTTCCGGCAGAAGCGATGGCCGTGTTGGCAAAATTGAAGCTGGCAATTAAAAGCATGGTCAGGGCCATCACAAGCGGAGCCAGGACCGCAGCGGGATGCAGCCCCGGATACAGGGTATTGTTATACGTATCCCGGGAACGCTTATTGACCTCCTCTAAGGGAACCAGGTTGAACCCCGTAATGGTAAAGCTCTCGTTTGCTCTCTTCTTCACTGGAACGAACTGGTCCAGCTCCTGTTTTACCAGGGGAACGGCTTTCGGATCGGGTATCTGCAGAAAGAGTACCCTGGCAAACTGCCCCCAGTTGACATCCTGCACGTCCCACATGGTAAGGAAATTCTGAATGTTGGTGAGGATATCTATGCGAAAACTGGAGTTCAGGGGCAGGTCCTCAAACACACCCCCCACCGTATAGGTAAACTCCATGTTCTCATCATTGAAGATGGTAAGTGCTTGTCCGACAGCATCTTCTTTGCCATACAATGCGG